>NZ_PJJK01000111.1:0-103926 GCF_002929785.1 Cryobacterium sp. Y62
CCAACCAACCACAAAACCAGGACCGCAAACCACCCCACGCCGGTCCGATGGCCATCTCGACAAGCTCGATCAACGAAATGGGATGCTCCGCACACGGACCCGCGTTCGCCGGGCCACCGCGCCCACGGGGCCCGCTTTATGAACGTGCGCCCAATTTCTAGACTGGGCCCAGGCACCGGGCCCGGTGCAGAAGTGAGGAACGGGGCCCGGCATACGGGAACGCTGAAAGGAGGGCCGATGCATAGGGCGGAATTAAGACTGCGGATGTCGGGGGCTTGCGGGAGACTGGGGACGTGAGCCGATCATCGAAGACGACGCAGCAGCATCCGCTTGAACATCGCCCCTGGATTCTGCGGCTCGGGTTTCGTCGAAGCCTGCTGCGGCCGGAAGATACCGAGCGCAGCGAGCGCGTTACCTACATCGAGTTGTTTTTCGACCTCATCTTCGTGTTCGCGCTGACTCAACTCTCACGCTATCTGTATGCCAACCAGTCCTGGGTCGGTGCACTGGAGTCGATCATTCTCGTGCTCGCTCTGTGGTGGCTGTGGGTGTACACGACCTGGGTGACCAACTGGCTCGATCCGGCCCGGCTTCCAGTGCGCGGTGTCGTCATCGGTCTCTCCCTCGTGGGCCTCGTGATCAGTACCTCGATCTACGATTCCTTCGGCGATCAAGGGCTGATCTTCGCCAGTGCGTACGTGGCCTTGCAACTCGGACGCTCGGTGTTCATGGTGCTGGCCCTCGCCCGGCACGATCCGGCCCTGCACGCGACGTTTTTGCGCATTCTGCTCTGGCTGTCGGTAGCCGGCGTTTTTTGGATCGTCGGGGCGCTGCTGCCGCTGGCCTTTCGCCTCCCGGCCTGGCTCATCGCCCTTGCCATCGAGTACGGCTCCGCGAGCCTTGGGTTTCGCGTTCCCGGGTTGAAAGCACCCGGTGTCGACGACTGGGATGTCTCCGGCCCGCATCTTGCCGAGCGCAGCGCCCTATTCGTGATCATCGCGATCGGCGAGTCCTTTCTGGTGACCGGGTTTGCATTTGTCGACCAGGAGGCATCCACTTCGGGGATTGCCGGACTGTTTCTCGCCTTTGTGAACGGCGTGGCCATGTGGTGGCTCTATTTCGATCACGGGGAGCGCGCCGGGATCAAGGCGATCGCCGCGTCGAACGAGCCGGGCCGCATCGCTCGACTCGCCTATACCTACGTGCACGCAATCATCATTGCCGGAATCGTACTGACTTCGGTCGCGGATAAATCGGTGCTCGAGCATCCGGAGGACGCCATGACGCTTCCGGTGGCCGTCACCCTGGTCGGTGGGCCCCTGTTCTACCTCGTCGGACTGCTGCTGTTTCGCTGGATCGTCGCGCGCACCCTACTCGTGTCGCACATCGTCGGAATCGCCGTGCTCGCCGCAGCAGGTACGGCCGCCGCGCTCGTGACTCCGCTCGGACTTGGCGCTGCGACCTCGGTCATTCTCGTTGCCGTGGCGGCCTGGGAGACGATCGCGCGCGTTCGCGCCGGCACCACAGACGACGATGCCGGCTGAGCGGAGGCCGGGCCCATCTTAAGGCCGCAAGCCCAGCTTGTAACCTGAGCCCGCAGTCCGAGCCCGGGTTCCGAACCCGAAGAGGGGGGCAAGTCGGGTCGCTGGACTCTAGTACTGTCGTGGCGCAGACGAAATATAAAACAAACAGCGTTGCTGAACTCGATTGGAAGGCGCTCATGGGCTCTCTTACATATGACCGCGTCGTCGTGGAGATCGATGACCGCACCCTCGCGCACCTGCAACTCGTGATCATTCAGAAGCTTCGCCGCGGCGAGAGTTTTCTGCTGTCCTGGCGGGATTCCGCCGAGGTCGGGTCTGGCCGTAGTTCGATCTGGCTTAATCCCGCTATTCCGCTCTACTTCAAGTTCGCAGGCGGTCGGGCGGCCACGCTGAACCGCCAGTGGATCGAAGACCTCAGCCGTTCTGCCAACAGCGCCCAAGGACTCGTCATCGTGAGCGAAGATGCCTCCTTGCCCGCCACCACTTTCGCAGCGCGGCCGAAGACGACAATTGACGCGCGAACGACCGCCCACACCGATACGGTTCTGGCATAATCCCACGGTTTGAAGGTGCGCGCCCAAGCGCTCACTCATGCAGCAGAATCTCCTCGAAGTGCAGTGCCACGTCGTTCGTCGGATCGAGGGCGAGGGCGCGCTTGACCTCACGCAGTGCACCGTCTGTGTCGCCGTTCGTATAGAGCGCGATCGCGTTTTGGACGGCGATGGTGGGGTCAGTCGGGGCAAGTTTTACGAGCGCGTCGAGGGTTTTTACGGCACCAGTCGCATTGCCGTCGGCAAACTGTCCGACCGCGCGCGCACGTTCGGTCGTCGTGGTGTGGGGAAGTGCTGCTCGCGAGCGCTCAGCCCAGTAGACGGCCAAGGTCGCGGCTCCAGGGACACGAGCATCTGCCGCAGCGGCGAACGACTGGGCGGCGATGCCCGCGAGGTCCGCGTCCCACGGGCGGATGGCATACGCCGCGTCAAAAGCACTTTCGGCGGCCTGAATGTCACCGCGCGCCGCATGCGAGACGTCCAAAGCCAGAGGCATCTCCGCGCTAACCAGAATGACTAGCCAGATTGACCAGACGCCAAGAAGAACCGTTCGTGCAGCCGTGGCGGCCAACCGTGGCGAACCGGACCGCAGTCGAACCCGGAGCCCACCAACCGGCGCCCTGGTCACGAGGGCTCCCAGCAGAAGAGCGGCCACGATGGTCGTTGAAGGCGCGGTGAAGTGTGTCAGCAAAGCGACGCCGAATCCGCCGAGCGCTGCAAACGCACCGGCGAGAACGTCGCTGCGGGCGACATCCGCTGAGACCAGACCGCCGGTCGAGCGCCGTGCAGCGGCCGATAGCGGTTCGGGAACGCCCAATCGTCGCCACGAGCTCAGGCCGACCACTGCGGCAGTGACGAGAAGGCCGACAACGACGACGAGGAGCGGTATTCCCCCCGCCAGAAGTACCTGGATGACCCAGTTGTGCGGGGAGTCCAGCACTCAATTACTTGTGGAGTTGCGGGAATTGGCGTTGAGGAACCCACTCACGCCGACCCCGAGCGGACGCTCCGCCAGTACATCGGCGGCGTCACTCCAGAAAATGAATCGGCCTTCGAGAGATTGGGTCGAGAGCGGGCTCGCACCGAGCAGGCGACTACGGGTGAAGGGCACGGTCAGCGCGCCGCCGATAAGAACCATTCCCGCGAGGGCGGTGAGTCCGACGAGGTGCAGTCTCCGCCGGCTCGTTGACGGCACGATTTCGAGAACCATCAGGATGCCGAGCACCGTTACGGCCGCGAGCAACCCCGCCCGAGATGCGCTCACGATGACGGTCGCCGCCGCGAACAGCAAAGCAGTGCTCAGCCAGGCTCGCTCTGCGAACGCTTTTCTCGGCTCGGCCCATGCCCGCAGCACGGGGAGTATGAGCATCGCGCAGAAAATGGCACCGAGCACGCCCTGGTCAGTGGCGTTTCCGGTGAGGGACCCCGGTCGAGCCAGGTCGGTTGCGATGGGTCGGGCTCCGACCGCTTCGAGCAGCGAGACCAAACCGAGGGCGACGGCCGCCGTGGCGATGGCCCGCACCAGCGTGCGCAGGCTAGCGGCTGGAGCTGCGGGGCCGAGCAATCGTGCGCCGACCCACACCGCACCGAAATAGACCGGAAGCGTGACGAGACCCTCATAGCGCGGCCAGCGACCCCAGAGCTGCACACCGGGAGCCGCCGAAATCAGAACGCTGAGCAGTGCAACGGCGAGGGCAGCGGATGCCGCAGCTACAAACCAGCGCGGCAACCGTCCTCGCGCAACCGCCACGGAGGCCAGAACGACGGCAATGGCCGCGAGTGCATCTTTCGGTAAAAACCAGCGCACGAAAGCGTCGGGCAAAAAGAAGATCGAGGAGGCGACGAGCAGCCACAGCCCTACCGTTGCCGCACGGCGCCGCCCTGGCGGAATCGGGGCTGGTCGGGGTGCTACGCGCTGCGGCATCCGCGTGGCGGAGGCCGTTCTCGACATCACGAAGCGGCCCTCGACGTGCATGTCGTCGAAGGCCGCTGGTTAGTGCAGGTACTTGGTGCTATTTCAGCGCCGAGGCGGTACGGCGACGCGAAGTGACGGTCAACGCCAGGCCACCGAGCACCATGAGGGCCAGTGCGAGCCAGCCCGAGGAGATGTCAGCGCCGGTCGAGGCTAAGACCGCTGTCGTAGTGACGACCAGTGCGGCGGAGGTGTACGAGACACCCGCTTCGTCAACGAGGACTACGTGGTGGGTGCCGGTTGCAAGCCCTGCTGGCATGGCAAAGCTGCCGCTGATGCGACCCTGGGCGTCGGCGGTGAGGGTTCCGAGCAGCACGGGGGTCGAGTGCATCCAGATATCGACGACCTCAAAAGGCGCGAAGCCTTCGCCGGTGACGGGAATGCTGGCTCCGACGACGAGGGTTACCGCCGGCGTGGTGACGCGGTCGCTCTTGGCTCCGACCACCGAGGCGGTTGTTGCCGCTGCGGTCTCTGCGAGTGGAGTGTGGTCGGTGTCGGGGCGGTGCTCGGCGTCGGTACGGGCGTCGGCTCCGTCAGATTTATTCATGGGGAGAGAACCCCAGAGTGAATCGGCTTCAACGTTGTCGACACCCAATTTGTACGTGCCAGCAGGGAGCTGCGCCTTGGTAAACGCCCCGCTCGCGTCTATCGGGGCGACAATGGGGTATGACTCGAAGCTTCCGTCCTGAGTCAAGGAATAAAGCCAAACTGACGATCCAATCGCGAGCGGAGCTGAAACACCATCTGCTCCAACGACGACTCCGCTGATGGAGGCGGTCCACGGATCGTCTTCGACGATCGCGGTGGCCGGGGCGGCCGACAACGCCTCGAAGGTTCAAACGGCCGCGACCGCGAGAGCGACCGCGAAGCTGCGCTCTCGGATACGGGTGAAGAAGTTCCCCATGATGACCTTTGGTCTGGTGCCAGCGTTCGGGCATGCATACCTGCATGCCCGAACGCGCGGAGCGAAGCCCCCCAGGTGCAGCTTCTGTGGCGCAACGTTCGACGACAGTCGAATTCAACCCTCCCCGATCACCCCAGTTCGAGGAGCTGGAACCCAGCAGATTATTCGTGATCGCACATGAAATGCGTGCCCGCTTTCAAATCTGTCGCGACTTAGTGCTTGGCTACGAGGGTGAGCACGTCGTAGGACGCGACCAGTTCGTCGTTCTGGTTGGTCAGCACGGCGTCCCAGCGCACCTCGCCGTACTCGTCGGTCTCGCGCGGGGTGATCTGCTTCGCGGTGAGGGCGACGCGAATGCTGTCGCCGGGCGAGACCGGTGTGACAAAGCGCAGGTTTTCGAGGCCGGAGTTCGCGAGTACTGGTCCGGGCGCCGGATCGACGAACAGGCCTGCGGCCCAGGAGACGAGCAGGTAGCCGTGGGCCACCCGGCCCGGGAAAAACGGGTTGGCCGCAGCGGCCGCTTCGTCCATGTGGGCGTAGAAGGTATCGCCGGTGAATTGGGCGAAGGTTTCGATGTCCTCGAGGGTCACCGTGCGCGAGTCCGACACGATCTGATCGCCGATCACGAGCTCGGCCAGGCTCTTTCTGAACGGATGCGTCGAGCCGGCTCGCGCAATCGCGCCCTGGTGCCAAATTCCGGTGATGGCCGTGAGCATCTCGGGCGACCCCTGGATGGCGGTGCGCTGCATATGATGCAGCACCGCACGGATGCCGCCGAGCTCTTCGCCACCTCCAGCCCGGCCGGGGCCGCCGTGCACGAGCTGGGGGACCGGCGAACCGTGCCCGGTCGAGGTGCGGGCGTCGTCGCGGTCGAGCAGGAGGACCCGGCCGTTGAAGGCGGAGATTCCGGTCATCAGAGCGACGGCAACCTCGGGATCGTGCGTTGCGATGCTGGTCACGAGCGATCCGCCACCCCGGCGTACGAGGGCGATGGCCTCGTCGAGGGTGTCATAGCCGAGCACGCTCGAGACCGGACCGAAGGCTTCGACCTCGTGCACGGCGACAACGGAGGCGTCGTCAAAGCGCAGCAGCAGCGGCTCGACGAAAGCGCCATCGGGAGCGGGCGCGGTAGTGCCGTCCGCGTGCAGAACGGCGGGGGCATCCGTTGTGCCGACGACGAGCTTGCCGCCGGCGGCCTGCAGGCGAGCCACTTGTTTGAGCACTTCGAGGCGCTGGGCGGCCCCGGCGAGCGGGCCCATGGTGACGCCCTGGGCGCGCGGATCGCCGAGCACGATGCGCTCGCTGATGCGCGCCTGCACGGCCGCGACGACGTCATCCATGGCCGCACGCGGCACGATAACGCGACGGATGGCGGTGCACTTCTGGCCGGCCTTGACGGTCATCTCGGTGACGACCTGCTTGACGAAGGCGTCGAATTCGGGAGTTCCGGTGGCGGCATCCATTCCGAGAACGGATGCATTGATCGAGTCGGTCTCGTTGGTGAAGCGCACTCCCCCGGTCTGCACTGAGTCGCTCGCCCGCAGCTTTTCGGCGGTCGACGCGGATCCAGTGAAGGCGACGAGGTCACCGAGGCGCAAGTCATCGAACAGGGTCGGCACGCTGCCGGAGACGAGCTGCAGCGAACCCTCCGGCAGCAGGCCGGAGTCGGTGAGGATGCGCACGAACGCCTCGGCGAGGTAGCCGGAGGGGGTCGCAGGCTTCACGAGTGTGGGCACGCCGGCCAGGAACGCCGGCGCGAACTTCTCGAGGGCTCCCCAGACCGGAAAGTTGAAGGCGTTGATCTGCACGGCGACGCCGGGCAGGCGTGAGTAGATGTGGCGGGCGATGAAGGAGCCGTCTTTGGAGAGCAACTCGACCGGTCCGTCGACGTAGACGCGCGCGTTGGGCAGTTCACGGCGGCCCTTGGAGGAGTAGCTGAACAGCACGCCGATGCCACCGTCGATGTCGACCCAGGAGTCGACCTTGGTGGCGCCGGTACGGCTGGACAGGGCGTAGAGCTCCTGCTTGTGTTCGGTCAGCAGCAGCGCCATCTGCTTGAGCAGCACGGCTCGCTGGTGAAAGGTGAGTTCGCCGAGAGACTTCTGGCCGACAGTGCGCGCATGCTCGAGGGCAGCGGCCAGGTCGAGGCCGTGGGTGCTAACGCGGGTGACGACCTCGCCGGTCGAGGCGTCACAGACCTCGGTACCGGTCGGGGCGTCGGTCGGGGTCCACCAGGCGCCCTGAACGTAGCTGGGCAGTATGGTCGTCATGCGTTCTCCTTGATGGTCAGTGCGGGGCGCGGTGTCGGTGCGGGCGGGCATCAGGCTTCGTCCCAGCGGTAGAAGCCCTGGCCGGACTTGCGGCCGAGCTTGCCCTCGGCCACGAGTTTGCGCAGCAACGCCGGCGGCTCGAAACGGGCGCCGAGCTGTTCGTGCAGGTATTCGGCGATGCCGAGCCGCACGTCGAGCCCGACCAGGTCAGTCAGTTTCAACGGTCCGACCGGATGCTTATAGCCAAGCATCATGGCGGCGTCGATATCCGAGGCGCTCGCGACTCCCTCTTCGAGCATGCGTATGGCCTCGAGCCCGAGGGCCACTCCGAGCCGGGAGGAGGCGAATCCTGGTGCATCGCTGACGGTGATCGGAGTCTTGCCGAGGGCGGAGACCCAGCTTTGGGCATCCGCTACCAATTCAGCCGAGGTCGCGCTGCCGGTGACCAGTTCGACCAGGTTCGAGGCGGGAACCGGGTTGAAGAAGTGCAGGCCGAGAAAGCGGGCCGGACGCTTCAGCTCGTAGGCGAGGTCGTCGATCGAGATCGATGAGGTGTTGCTGGCGAGCGCGGCACCATCGGGAAGCTCTGCTTCGACCTTTTGCAGGGCATCGACCTTGAGCGCGCGCACCTCGGGAACGGCCTCCACCACGAGTTCCCGGTCGCTGAACAGGCCGAAATCGGCGCCGACGGCGAGGCGGGCCTCGAGTTCGAGGCGGGTTTCGCCGGTGGCACCGCGGGTGATGCTGGCGTCGACGGCGCGCAGCACTCGCTCACGCGCGGCATCCGCTTCGGTGTCGTTGCGTTCAACCAGTGCCACGTGAGCACCGGCCAGCAGGAAGGCGTGGGCAATGCCGGCGCCCATCCGCCCGCCCCCGAGCACGCCGACCCGGTCGGGCACGCCGGATTCGCCGCGATCACCGAGTTCCAGTTCAGAAACAGACATCAGCTATCCTCCACAGTGACGATTACGACGGCCGTGCCTTTCGACATTAGACCCGCTCCAGAATGAGGGCCGAGCCCTGGCCGACGCCGATGCACATCGTGGCGAGACCGTGTTGGACATTTTCACGTTCCATGCGTGCCAGCAGGGTCACGACCAGGCGCGATCCGCTCGATCCAAGCGGATGCCCGAGCGCGATCGCCCCGCCATCCCGGTTGACGATCTCCTCGTCGAGGCCGAGGCGACGGATGCAGGCGATGGACTGGGTTGCGAAGGCTTCGTTGAGCTCGATCGCCCCGAGGTCAGCGATGTCGAGGCCGCTGCGCTCGAGGGCACGCTGGGTGGCGACGACCGGGCCGAGGCCCATGATCTCGGGGGCCAGGCCGACGCTCGCACCGACCACGACGCGGGCGCGCGGCGTCAGGCCATACTTTTTCACGGCCTCACCGCTCGCCACCAGAATGGCCGAGGAGCCGTCGTTGAGCGAGCTCGCGTTGCCGGCCGTGACGACGGAGCCGCCGGCAACGATGGGGCGCAGGGCGGCGAGGCCCTCGAGGGTTGTGTCCCGGCGCAGGCCCTCATCGACGAGCACCTCACCCTTTTTGGTGCGAACACCGACAATTTCATCAACAAAGTGGCCAGCATCGATGGCGGCAGCGGCGCGCTGATGGCTGCGAAGAGCGAAGGCATCCGCTTCTACGCGGGTGATGCCGTCGAGCCGGGCGACCTCCTCGGCCGTCTCCGACATGGAGAAGGTGGCCTTGTCGCGGGCGGCGAGTTTGGGGTTCACGAAACGCCAGCCGATGGAGGTGTCGAACTGGGCGCCGGGCTTGGCCCAGGGGCGCTCGGGCTTGGCCTGCACCCAGGGTGCGCGGGTCATCGATTCGACACCGCCGGCGATCATCAGGTCGGCGTCGCCGGCGCGGATTGCCTGGGCCGCCATCGTGATGGCGGACATTCCGGAGGCGCAGAGCCGGTTGACGGTGATGCCCGGAACGTGGTCGGGCAGACCGGCAAGCAGACCCGCCATGCGGGCGACGTTGCGATTGTCTTCGCCGGCCTGGGTGGCGGCACCGAAGATGATCTCCTCGATCAGGCCAGGGTCGATCCCGGCGCGGCGCACGGCCTCGCCCACGACGAGCGCAGCGAGGTCGTCGGGGCGAACCGTGGCCAACGCTCCGCCGTAGCGGCCTACGGGGGTGCGTGCTCCTCCAACGAGGTAGGCCTCGGCCATATTCTCTCCTGACGACGGTGTCTGCGTGTGGCTGTGGGAACGATCGGTAACTTACCGACCGTTCGGAAAGTAATTGTGGCAGATGCCTGCCTGCGAGGCAACCCCAGACGGGACACGACGGCCCCGTTGGAAGGCTCAGAAGCTATGGACGGGTGTCGGCAGGGAGTCATAATCGAGAGCAGTATCGCGAGGTCAAGGTCGACCGCATAGAGAGCATCAACTTCGCCGACTACGACCTGTGCCTCCGCGACGAAATGCGGGTTCCGGCGAGAAGCAGCACCTATCTAATGCTGCGCAACCTGAGCTTTGACATCGTGCAGCAGCGTCAGCTGCTTGCGAGCAACGGCGACTCCGACTGCGCGCTGGCCGAATCCACCGTGGCCACCGGCGTGTACCCAATGCCCGTTTCACCATTCTGCGCCCACCGTTGGAGACTCCCATGACCACGACCATCATCGGTGCGCGCCCGAGCGTCGGGTCGAGGTCTGCAATCTGGAATCCCGAGTGAAGCGGTGCCATATCGGATTTCCGATGCACCGGTACCAGTTCACAGAGGACCATCCCCCATGGCCAATCAGCCCGGACCGCTGGCGGGTGCGCGCGCAGGCAGCGGATGCCGCGGATGCGCTCGACAAAGACCGCCAGCGAAGCGGGGGCGAAGCGGGGGCGAAGCGGGACGAGCCAGCCGAGTCAGCCGAGTCACTCGTCACTCACCGGCATTACATCGAGCGGTATCGCACGATGGCGCAGTGGCGTGACTGCCCGATCATCGATACCTCGCAGACCACCGTGCCGGAGTCGACCGAGCAAGCGCTCGACGAGGCCCGCCGGCTGCCGGCGCTGAGCGAGTAATAAAAAAAGGGGTACCCGCCGACCGGCGGGTACCCCTTTTTATTGCGTCGAGCGGATGCTAGATGTTGGCGAGTTCGCGCACTGCCGCGTCACCAGGGGTGGCGGAGGTGTAGCTCGCGTCGATCTCGGCACGGTCGAGCAGCTCGTCCATGCGGCGCTTGCGCTGCTTGGGAATAAGCGTGACGACGGTTCCGATCTTGCCCGCGCGGCCGGTGCGGCCCGCACGGTGCAGGTACGTCTTGTACTCATCGGGGGCGTCGGCCTGGATGACCAGGTCGATGTCGTCGACGTGGATTCCGCGAGCAGCAACATCCGTTGCGACGAGCACGTTGACTCGGCCACTCGTGAGCATCTGCAGGTTGCGGGTACGACGGGCCTGGTTGAGGTCACCGTGCAGACTGGTGGCCTTGACTCCGGCATCTTCGAGCTGGTCGGCGAGCTGCTCAGCATAGGCCCGGGTGCGGCTGAAGATGAGCGTCTTGCCCTCACGGTTGACGAGCTCTTCGATGATGCGGCTCTTGTCACGGTGCTCGATGACGAGCACGCGGTGGTCGATCGTGGAGGACGCCTGGTCTTCGCCGGCGACCTCGTGCACGGCCGGGTTGGTCAAAAATTCCTTGACCAGCGAGGCAACGCCCTTGTCCAGGGTGGCCGAGAAAAGCAGCTTCTGGCCGCCGGTCTTGGTCTGGCGCAGGATGCGCTGCACGGGCTCGAGAAATCCGAGGTCGCACATGTAGTCGGCCTCGTCGAGCACGGTGATGACAACTTCGCTCAGGTCAAGGCGACCCTGGTCGATGAGGTCTTCGATACGTCCAGCCGTACCGACGATGATGTCGACGCCGCGCTGGAGGGCGCTGACCTGACGGTACTGGGGAACGCCGCCGTAGATCTGGGTGGTGAAAAGGCCGACGCTGCGGGCAATGGGCTGCACGGTGCGGTCAATCTGCAGCGCGAGCTCTCGGGTCGGGGCCAGGATGAGCGCGCGCGGCTTACGGGCGTGCTTGCGGTCCTTGGCGCCGTTGTTCTCCATCAGCTTCTCGACCAGCGGAGCGGCGAAGGCGATGGTCTTGCCGGATCCGGTCTTGCCCCGGCCGAGCACATCGCGACCGGCGAGAACGTCGGGAATGGTCGCGGCCTGGATCGGGAACGGGGCCGGAGCGCCGAGGTTGGCGAGCTCGCGAACGATGTTCTCGCCGAGGCCGAGGTCGCCGAAGGTTACGCCGACAACGTCGGACGCGGTCGTTGCAATGGCCTCGAGACGCTCGAGGACGACGTCTTCGCCGCCGGCGAAGGTGGGCTTGACACCGTCTTCGCTGCGCTTCGGGTAGAACTTGCTGTCGCCGTCGCTGGGACGGTCGTTTCCGAAATCGCGACGGGGCGGGCGGTCATCGTTGGAGCGGCGCGGGGCGCGGTCTCCGTAGGAGGGACGTTCGGTACGAGCCGGGCGGTCGTTATTGTAGGCCGGACGGTCCGTGCGCGGAGCACGGTCACCATACGACGGACGCTCGGCACGAGGAGCACTGTTGCGGTCACCATAGGACGGACGATCGTTGTTGTAGGCCGGACGGTCCGTGCGCGGAGCACGGTCACCATACGACGGACGCTCGGCACGAGGAGCACTGTTGCGGTCACCATAGGACGGACGATCGTTGTTGTAGGCCGGACGGTCCGTGCGCGGAGCACGGTCACCATACGACGGACGCTCGGCACGAGGAGCACTGTTGCGGTCACCATAGGACGGACGATCGTTGTTGTAGGCCGGACGGTCCGTGCGCGGAGCACGGTCACCATACGACGGACGCTCGGCACGAGGAGCACTGTTGCGGTCACCATAGGACGGACGATCGTTGTTGTAGGCCGGACGGTCCGTGCGCGGAGCACGGTCACCATACGACGGACGCTCGGCACGAGGAGCACTGTTGCGGTCACCATAGGACGGACGATCGTTGTTGTAGGCCGGACGGTCCGTGCGCGGAGCACGGTCACCATACGACGGACGCTCGGCACGAGGAGCACTGTTGCGGTCACCATAGGACGGACGATCGTTGTTGTAGGCCGGACGGTCCGTGCGCGGAGCACGGTCACCATACGACGGACGCTCGGCACGAGGAGCACTGTTGCGGTCACCATAGGACGGACGATCGTTGTTGTAGGCCGGACGGTCCGTGCGCGGACGGTCGTTATTGTAGGCCGGGCGCTCGTTGCGCTCAGAGTTGGTGCGGCCGCCGTTTTCCGGGCGAACGGAACGCGAGCCGTAGGCCGGACGCTCGCTCGAGGGACGCTCGTTCGAGCGCGCGGCACGCTCGTCTGCGTTCCAGCGCTGCTTCTTGGGGGCACCCTCGTCAGCGCGGTATCCGCGGTGTCCGGGGCTCTTGCTGCCGGCGTTGTTGGAACCGCCGTGGCCCGATCCGCCCTTGGAGGCGTACTTGGGATCGAAGTTCTTACCGCCACGACCGACGGTGGAGTTGTGCGAATTGCCTTGAGGCATAAAAATATCTCTGGGTTGTGTTCAGTACATGGCAGAACAACATCGCACACGCGACGTAACTGAGAACCCGAGCAATCTGTGGTCGGGGCCGTTCACATACAGTGATTTTTCACCAGCGGATTACTGGGAAACCGGCCCAACTTGACTTACAAACCCATCCGCGCACAGCGCGGTGTCAAGAGCCGAGCTATCGACGCTACCCGATGCATCCTGAAAAGTCACGCGGATAAGTGCACATTGCCTCGCTCTATTCTGAGAACATGACCATTTCGATCAGTATCGAGCCGCCACGTCAGGCCGACGTTGAGGCGCTGTTGGCCGCCGGCACCGTCTTCGCGCACTCCCTCTACCCCGAGGAGAACAGCTTTCTGCTCAGTACCGACGAACTCGAGCGTCCCGGCGTCGCCGTCTACGTGGCCCGGAACGAAGACGGCGCAGCGTGCGGCATGGCCGCCCTGGTTCCACTTGGCTCCGGTCCGACGGCCGAGCTAAAGCGACTGTTCGTTTACGACGAGGCTCGGGGGCGCGGCCTAGCCAGCCGCCTGCTCGACCGCATCGAAGCGGATGCCGCTGGCCGCGGCATCCGCTCTCTCGCGCTGGAAACCGGCCCACTGCAACACGCGGCGATGGCGCTGTACCGTGGCCGCGGCTACGAACAGATCGAGTTGTTCGGTCAGTATATCGGCGAAGAGTTCAGCGTCTGCTTCGCCAAGAGCCTGTAATTCAGGCGGCGCTTTCGAGCACCCAGGCGGGGAACGGGTCGGCCAGGGTGTTCCAGAACATGGGTCCGGCGAGAAATTCAGCGTCGGTGAGCAGGCAGGCATCGAGGTTGGCGCTGAGTAGACGGGCGTTGAGGTCACGTCCGAAGAAGGCGATCTCCTGGCCTAGCGGTGAATCCGGGTCATGGCTCTGCATGCCGGTCGGTTCGAAGGTGATCGTGGGGCCGGCACTGCTCCACGAGCCGACCGTCGACGGCCGAGTGGCGAGGCGAAACAGGCCACGGGAACGCAGGATCTCACCCGACTCCTCGGCGCGGTCACGAAAGAATTCGGCCAGGCGCAGCGGATGGAACGGGCGCACGTCACGGTAGACGACACAGATCAGCCCCTGCGGACTGCGTGAGAGCAGGGCGTCACCGTTGAGCTGGCGTACCCAGCCGGGACTGCGTTGCAGCCAGGCGAACATGTCCCGGCGTGACACCGGCCAACCCTCGGCACTGCCGCGGCCGTGTTCGGCAAACACGACGTGACTGGCCGGGTTGAGCAGGCGCACGAAGTCCCGAATATCGGCAGCGTCGCGGGCGTGCACGAGGTCGGTCTTATTGATCACGACGATGCTGGCCCACTCGACCTGCTCGATCAATACGTCGCCGACGGTGCGGTCGGGATCGTCGTGGGTATCGGAGAAGTTGACGTCGTGTTCTTCCGGGACCGGCGCGAGGGCTTCGCTGCGCAGGTCGGCCCAGAATCGCTCGGCATCGAGCACGGTAATGAGGTCACCGAGCCGCACCGCATGCCCATTCGCCAGCCGCTCCGGCGAGTCGCCGGTCTCAACGAGGGAACTGGCAATTTCCAGCGGGCCCACCGCGGTTGGCGCTTCGACGAAGACATCAATGGCGCACGCCTCCCCCCGGCCGGCCGGCACCGCGTCGGCAACCTCGGTGAGCACCGTGCGCAGGGCATCGGACACGGAGGTGGTCAGGGCGAATGGCTGCCGCCCGAGCGTCAGGGCCACCGAGGATTTACCGGCGCCGACCAGGCCGCTCACAACATTCACCCGAAGATACGTTTCTGTCTGCATGCCTGTTAGTCTAATTGACATTTGTTCTCAATAAGCAATGGAGAAATAGATGAAGGTACGCAATTCCCTCAAGGCGCTCAAGAAGGTTCCGGGATCGCAAATCGTGCGGCGCCGCGGTCGAACCTTTGTGATCAACAAGCTCGACCCCCGCGCGAAGGCCCGCCAGGGCTAGCCCGTCGCAGCACCTGCAAGCGAAACCGGGCTCGTGGCACTTGTTGTCGATGGGGGCACCCCTACGGACGAGTGCCCGCATCCTTATCGAGTGCCGCGAGGCTCCGGAGACCGCGTGCGGGCGGGTACCGTGGCGGCGATTCGGCGGGCGAAGCGGATGCGCCTAGTCTCATATCGGCCAGCAACAACCCGGGGGAAATACAGTGGTACCTGTACGACGCCTGCATCTGTCCCGCAGCACGGCCGCGCTCGCCGTCGAGTGGATGCGCGACCCGGGCAATGCGGAAAAGTACGGCATCGACCCCAATCGCATCGGCGCGTTCGGCGGCTCGGCCGGCGGCAATCTAGTCGCCCTGCTCGGCACGAGCGGTACGGGGGCGCTCACCACGGGCTCACGCGTGGCGGCCGTCGCCGAGCTGTCTGGCCCGGTCGATCTGCGCGCCTCCGGGCTCGTCAACGCCGGGGACGGACTCACGCGCATCACCCGCGAGTATCTCGGCTGCGACAACATCAACCGCTGCGCGCAGTCCGTCGACGCATCGGCGTCGAGCCGACTCGACCGCAGCGACCCTCCGGTGTTCATCGGCACATCCTCGGACGAATTCATTCCCGTGAGCCAGTCGAGGGACTTCGCCGCGCAACTGGACCGCGCGGGCATTCGCGCTGAACTCGTGGTCGTGCCCGGATTCCTGCACTCCATCGGCATCCTCGATGAGGGCATGCGCGCCCGGGTCGCGGCATTTCTGCACGCGGAACTGGGCCGGTAGGCGGTCGCGGCTCGGGCGTTAGCGCGGGCGGCCGCTGATGCGGCGGGACAGCTCGGCGGCCGTCGCTGCCACGGTTGCAGCGAGCGCCGGCCAGTAGTCGTCCGGAAAACGGTCGTGCGCAAAGGTCACCGCAATCGCGGCGGCGGGCCACCCTGCATGATCGCGCACAGCGAGCGCGACCGAGGCGATGCCAGGCGTGATTTCGCCATTCTCGGTGGCGTAAGAATCCGTTCGCACTCGATCGAGCACCGCCCGCAGCTCAAGCCGGGTGCGCGGGCCCCGACCGTCGCGCTGCTCGAGCGCGGCCTGGCTGGGGTAGAGCGCGCGCAACTGGGCCGCGGGAAGCGCCGCCAGCAGGGCGCGACCGCTCGCCGTGAGGTGCGCTGGCAGCCGCACCCCGACGTCGGAAACGAGCGAGGGGCGATGCGCGGCGCGCTCTTCGACGAGGTAGATCACGTCGCGGCCGTGCAACACCACGAGGTGCGCGCTCTCCCCGAGCCGGTCGACGAGCTGGGCGATCAACGGGCGACCGAGCCGCGAGAGTGGTTCCTGGCGGCTGAACCCCGAACTTAGCTCGAAGGCGGCGATGCCGAGTCCGTAGCGGTGTTCCTCGGGCAGGTGCACGACGAATCCCTGAGCCACAAGTACATCGAGCAGCTGGTAGACGGTCGAGCGCGGCAGGCCGAGAGCGCTGGCCATGGCGACCGCCGGTGTCGGTCCGCGCTGCGCGGCGAGGTGGGTCAGCACGCGCAGTGTACTTTGAGCGGCCGGAACCTTCGATGCGGCTGCCATAGCCCTCCTCTTATGTCCTCGGTGAGCAGCTGCCGCCTCGAGTCGAAAAATACTGCCGCGTTCGTTCAGAGCGGATGCCCATGTCCGGTATCCCGGACACGAAGCAGCATAGCGCTCTATCGCCGGGCGCCTTGGAGGTGTCGAATCGAACCATGACCCTCGCGACCACTCCTCAAACTTCCGCATCTGCGCGCAACCAGAGCGGGGCATCCGTTAACACAGCCACCGTTGTCGTCGGAACCGGCGCCCTCTCTTTCGCCGACGTAATCGCCGTTGCGCGGCACAATGCGCGCGTCAGCCTCGATCCTGCCAGCTTGCAGCAGGTGGCAGCGACCCGCACCATTATCGATGCCCTCGCGGCTGACATCGAACCGCATTACGGGATCTCGACCGGTTTCGGAGCCCTCGCAACGACGTTCATCACCTCCGACCGGCGTGCGCAGCTGCAGGCAAGCTTGGTGCGCTCGCACGCCGCCGGCAGCGGCCCTGAAGTGGAACGCGAGGTCGTCCGCGCCCTCATGCTGCTGCGACTTTCGACGCTGATGACCGGGCGAACCGGCGTGCGCCCGGCGACCGCCAAGACCTACGCGTCCGTGCTCAACGCGCAAATTACGCCGGTCGTGCACGAATACGGTTCACTCGGCTGCTCCGGCGACCTCGCGCCGCTTGCTCACTGCGCGCTTGTCGTGATGGGCGAGGGCCAGACGCGCAATGCCAGCGGCACCTTGATCGGCGGCGGCGACGCTCTCGCCGAGGCCGACATCACGCCGGTCGTGCTCGCCGAAAAGGAGGGCCTCGCCCTGATCAATGGCACCGACGGCATGCTCGGCATGCTCGTGCTTGCCCTCGACGACCTGGCCCGCCTGCTCGTGACCGCCGACATCGCGGCGGCGATGAGCGTCGAGGCTCTGCTCGGAACGGATGCCGCCTTCGCGGCGGATCTGCAGCAGCTGCGGCCTCAGCTCGGTCAGGCCGAGAGTGCCGCCAATCTGCGCCGCCTACTGCGGGACTCCCCGCTCGTCGCGAGCCACGCCGGTCCCGAGGATACGTCGGTGCAGGACGCCTACTCGCTGCGTTGCGCCCCGCAGGTGCACGGCGCCGCACGTGACACCGTCGCCCACGCCGCCCTCGTGGCAAGCCGCGAGCTGGCCAGCGCCATCGACAACCCGGTTGTCACGGTCGACGGTCGAGTCATGTCGAACGGCAACTTTCACGGCGCCCCGCTCGGCTATGTTCTCGATTTTCTCGCCATTGCCACGGCGGATGTCGCGAGCATGAGTGAGCGACGCACCGACCGTCACCTGGATGCGAGTCGCAGCAAGGGCCTGCCGCCATTCCTGGCGCACGAGGTGGGCGTGGATTCCGGGCTCATGATCGCCCAATACACAGCAGCCGGGATCGTGTCGGAGCTCAAGCGGCTGGCGGTGCCCGCATCCGTTGATTCGATTCCCTCCTCAGCGATGCAGGAGGACCACGTCTCGATGGGCTGGCATGCGGCCCGCAAGCTGCGCCGTTCGCTCGATGGGCTCGGCCGGGTGCTCGCGATCGAGATCATGACGGCCTCGCACTCGCTCGATCTGCGGGCACCGTTCGAGCCGGGCGCCGCGACCGGAGCGGTGCGGGACCTCGTACGCACCGTGGCCTCCGGCCCCGGCCACGACCGCTTTCTCTCCCCCGAAATTGAGGGAGTCGTGGAGCTCGTCGCTTCGGGGGCAGTGCGCGCGGCCGCGGAGTGCGGGGCACCCCGGTTGGCCTGATTCAATTCGACCTTATAAGCACCTTGGACTGCCCGTTTAACCCGTTGTCAGCGTCGGGCTGTCGTGCCATACTTGCGCCACGCCAGCCCGCCCGAGCTGCGTTAGTCCATACTCGAATGGATCAGGTTGCCGATGTCGCTCGCCCCAAGTCACGGTCCCGTTGCGTCTCTCGGGCGAGCCCTGCACCGAGCCGTGACACATCGGGGGCCAGGCGGCCCGTTGGCAATCATCGTCGTGACCACGCTGTTCCTCTTTGGAGCCCCGATCGCGGCGAGCGCCGATGAACTGCCAGCGAGTTCGACCGGCATGTCCACGCCGAGCGTGAGTGCGAACCCGGAACCGGGCGCTGAACCAACCGCCGAACCAACCAGCGGCCTGACACCCGAGCCAACGGCAGAACCGACCGCGGTGCCCACTCCCGAGCCCACGGCCGAAGCGACCCCCGAACCGACCCCCGAACCGACGCCGACGCCGATGCCGACGTCAGAACCTACGGCTGAGCCGACCGCGGGATCCACCGCCGAACCAACCCCAAAACCCACGGTCGGACCGAACGACGAAACAATTCCCGAGCCGACAGGCGGACCGATCCCGCCAGTTGTCGATATGCCCGATCTACCCCAGGTAGCGCCGACTCCCAGTGATACCGGCATTGAGGCGCAGGCGGCAGCCCAGGCAGCAGCCGCAGCCACCCTTGCCGAGAATCAGACGGCCGCCGTGCTGGCGGCCGCGCAGCGCGCATCAGCTCAACAAGACTCGATGCAACGAGCCGCCGCGCTGGCACGAGCACTCACCCAGTCACAGTCAGCGGAGGCTGTGCTGACCACTGCCCAGCGCGCGCTCGAGTCGACGCAAGCGAGTCAGACGCTCGCACGTAGTCGCTCCACCCTGGTGCACCGGCTCGCCGTGGAGGCCACGAAGCAAGCCGCCGACTCCAAGCAAAGCTTTGCCGTGCTCGCGCGCAAATTGGCGCAGCAGCAATCCGGCGCCGTCGTGACCGAGGTCTTCCTAGGCGGCAATTCCCTCGGCAACGTGCTCGACCAGCTCAGCACACTCGACCAGATAAACCATGTCACCGACAATATCGAGACGATTCAGGCCCGCGCCGAGGCCGATGAGGCCCGAGCGCAGCGACTGAACGAACAAGAGGCCGAGACCCGTGCTGCCGCGAGCAACCTGTCGCTTCACGCGAGCCAGACCGCGCTCGACGCTGCCAAAAGTGACTTCGAAGCTGCCGGCCTGGCCCTGATCGACGCCGCAGCGCAGACCACGAGTGCCGCCGCCGGCCTGTCCGCACTAGACCTGCTTCCGACCACACCAACCGACGACGGCCAGCTAAGCGATCAGGGCTGGGCGAATCCGGCGAGCGGCCCCACAACGGATGTCTACGGGCCGCGGCCGGTTCGCCCACTCCCCGGAGTGGGCGCGTTCCACTACGGCACCGACATTGGAGCGGGTTGCCTGGCACCGGTCTTTGCTGCCACCTCCGGCGTCGTTCGCGCCGCCGGAGCGGTCGGCAGTTACGGCAACTGGATCCTGATCGATCACGGCCAAGGTGTACAGACCGGCTACGCCCACCTGGCTGACGATGAGACCCTGGTCAATGTCGGCGACCGGGTCGGCGCCGGACAACAGATCGGACGCGCCGGCAGCACCGGCCTGTCCACCGGCTGTCACACCCACGTCGAGGTTCGGGTCGACGGCGTAAGGATCGACCCCCAACCGTTCTTCCTGAACCGCGGAATCATCCTCGGCGGCTGAGCTCCGCAGGAACCGGTGGCCGACGTGGGCGCTGAGCAGCATTTAGACTGACCTCTCGTGACCCGTCGTCTGATTCAACTGCTGATTGGCCTGTTCCTCTACGGAATTGGCATCGCGTTGATCGTGCGCGCCGCCATCGGCGTAGCTCCGTGGGATGTTCTCGCCCAAGGCATTGATAACTACACGCACCTCGGTTTCGGGCTGATCACGGTTTTACTGAGCGGTGTCGTACTCCTGCTCTGGATCCCCATCCGCCAAAAACCCGGCGCCGGCACACTGCTCAACGCACTGCTCATTGGCCCGTCAGCCGATGTGGGCCTGTGGTTTCTTCCGGCAGACCTCGACCTCTGGGCGCGCGTGTTGTTCTTCGCAGCGGGCCTACTGATGATCGCGATCGCCACCGGCCTCTACATCGGGGCGCACTTCGGCCCAGGCCCGCGCGACGGTCTGATGACCGGGCTGCACCAGCGCACCGGCTGGAAAATCTGGATCGTGCGTACCGGCATCGAGGTGATCGTGCTCGGCATCGGCTGGGCGCTCGGCGGCAATGTAGGAATCGGCACCGTGCTGTTCGCCGTCTTAATCGGCCCCCTCTGCCAGCGCACGATCCCCTTCTTCACAATCCGCCGCCCCGACGTCCCCTCGGCGGTCGTACCACGATAGAACTCGACGCAAGGTCAAGGTCAAGGTCAAGCCGTCGTATCGGTGCCAAGGGGTAGCGTTCAACACATCGCAACATGGCGAGATATTCAAGCGGATGCTCCGCAATTCGCGGCGCGGGTCCGCTCTATATTCGACGCGGGCACCAACAAGACGATGGCCTCCCTGCGCCGGGATGGTTCCCCGCGGATCAGCCGACTGTAGGCCCACAGAATTCGGTGATCGTGCCCTCGAGAATCTCGGCGAGCGCGAGCACCGATGGCACGTCGGCCCATTCCGTGTCGGCGTGCAACCCTTGACCGTCAGCACCGAACACGACGCAGGGAATACCGGCATCGAGAATAAGTCCGGCATCGGTCCAGAACGGTTCACCGCGCGTTTTCGCCGGGTGGCCGAGCACCCGCTCGGCGTTGCCACTGAGCGCGCGCAGGATCGGCCAGTGCGGCTCGGCCTTGAAAGCCGCCCGCGCCACCAGTCGGGTCAGCTCAAACCGAAACTGCGGCTCCGTGCGCACCAGCTCGGTGAACAGTGCCCGCAATTCAGACTCGACGCTCTCTGGGGACTGACCGGGCAGCATCCGTCGTTCCACGGTGAGAACGCAGCGGGCCGCGACCGTAGCCGCATCGTCACCACCAGAAATCCGCGACACCCGCACGGCACCGTGGCCGAGTGTGGCATGCGCCGGGGCCGAGTTCAGCTGCTGCCGCAACTCGTCGAGAGCACGCAGCGCGAGGCCGGCATGCCAGATGGCGTCGACGCCGAGCTCGGGCTGGGAGCCGTGCGCGGCCAGGCCGGTCAGTTCGAGCTCGAACCAGGCGAATCCGCGGTGCGCTGTGGTCAGTTCAAGGCCGCTGGGTTCGATCACGAGGGCGGCATCAGCGCGAACGCTGCGCAGCACCTCTTCCGTTCCGATGCTGCCAAATTCTTCGTCGGCGACCAGCGTCACGATCACATCCCCGGCCAGCCCGACAGCGGATGCCCGCGCTGCCGCCACGAGAATGGCCGCGAGCCCACTCTTGGTATCGACGGCCCCACGCCCGTACACCCGGCCGGCGCGTTGGTCGCCGCTGAACGGGTCGCCCGCGTAGGTGGCGACGCCGACCGTGTCGAGGTGCGCATTGAGCATGAGCGAGCGTCCCCCGCCGGTTCCGCGTTTGATACCAACGACCGAGGGCCGCCCGAGAACCTCCTCGAGCAGGGTCACCTGAAAATCCTGGGCGAGGAGCCATTCACTGCACCAGATCGCGATCGCGACTTCACCCGCCGCATCGGGGACCAGGTCAGGGTTGACCGAATCGATGCGCACGAGGTGCTGCAGAATCGCGACCGGGTCGCTGGGAAAACGCTTCATCCCTCGAATCTAGGCCCTCCCGCGAGAGCGGGAAAATCGCTGCCGCCGGGGTACCAAATCAGCAGTTTATCCGCTCTCGCGAAACTGAGAGGTGCTCTGTGTAGGGTGCAGCATGGGTACTACATCGCGGTGGGGGCTGATTCCGGCGGCGCTGGTGAGCGCATCCGCTGTGCTGCTGTTCGCGCTGAGGATGCCGCTGCCCGGCTATGGCGTGCTGGCCGCGGCCCTGGTGCTCGCGTTGCTGATAAATCGGGTGCTGTTTCGCGATCTGCTGCTGATCGCTGTCGGTCTGGGGATCATCAGCACGATCTCGATTGAGGCGAACATCAGCTACCCGAATATCGTCCTGATGGGCACGGTGCTCAGCCTGGCGGTGCTCGTGCCGTATTTACTCTCACGGTATTGCTTCAAGGACCACGCAATCCGGTTTCCGATTCGCACGGGGCACCGCTGGACCCGGCTCGAACGCGCCTACCTGCCACTGGTCGTGCTGCTCGGGTACCTGATTCTGCCCCGCTACTTCATCGGAAGCGGCGCTTACCAGAACTGGCCAGCGGTGATTGCTCCCGATGAGATTGCCCGGCTGCTCGTGGGGGTGGGCTTCGTGGGAATCTGGGACGAGTTGTTCTTCATCTGCGTCGCCTTTACCCTGCTGAGGCGGCACTTTGCCGACTGGCAGGCCAATATTTTGCAGGCCGTGATCTTTTCGTCGTTCCTCTGGGAGCTCGGGTATCAGGCCTGGGGGCCGCTGCTGACCGTGCCGTTCGCGCTGCTGCAGGGCTACACCTTTGCCCGCACCCGGTCGCTCACCTACGTAGTCTGCGTGCACCTATTGTTCGACGTCGTGGTGTTCGCCGTGCTGGTGCACGCTCACAATCGCCAGTGGCTGGATATTTTTCTATACTGATTGCAACTTTCAGGAACGCGATATAGCGCGAGTTTATTTTCCTGAAAGGACAACCCAGTGACACTGGAGAAATGGCTGGTCACCCCTGGGCAGACCAAACTCATCGATGTCGAGTTGGTGCGCAAGCTCAAGGTCAGTCTGATCGGCGGCACGGTCGACATCATCGGCCACGATGAACCCGGTACCCGCATTGAAGTGCACGGCGTCACCAGCAAAGATCTGAAGATCTCGATAGACGGCGACCGCCTCGAAATCGACCACCCCCAGTTGCGCTGAGACAACTTTCTTGAGGTGTTCGCCGCATTCCGCGGTACCGCCCGGGCCGAGGTGAGCGTGCTAGTCCCTCGCGACGCCGCTCTGCGCTTCGGTGTCGTCTCGGCAGATGCCCTCGTGTCCGGACTGCGCAACGACGCCAAACTCAGCACCGTCTCCGGCGACCTCGTCATCGACAACGGCGAGGGTGACCTCGAACTCAACGCGGTCAACGGCGAAATCTCGGTGCGGGACCACGTCGGAGCGTTGGCCGTGCACACCGTATCGCGCAATATCACGGCGAGCGGCAGCATCCGCCGATTCACGCTCGACGAGGTCTCGAGCAACGTGTTTCTCGACCTGGTCGGCACGTCAGACCAGATCGTGACGAACTCGGTCAGCGGCAACCTCACGGTGCGGCTCGCGCCGCACGTCGCGGCGTGATACCACCTCAACACCCTCTCCGGAACGCTGCAGCTCGACAACCAGACCGTGCGCACCGCGTTCGGCAAGGGCCACGAAGGCTCCACCGGTACCCTCGACGGCAGCTGGCTCGACCTGCGCAGCAATTCGGTGTCTGGCGACATCTCGGTCGTGCGGCGAGAGAACGGCTGCACCGCGCCGCGCGGTGCAGCATCGACTCAGGCAGCGTCCCGTCAAGCGGATGCCGCAGCGTCCGCCGCTCCCGACAGCCCGCAGGACCCGACATGACCGCCATGTTCGCCCACGGAAGCCTGAGCCTCTAACTGCTGAGCCTGCTCGCCGAGCTGCTCGCACGCGAGAGCTTCACAAGCGTCCGGATTTGACAGTGGCCGAGTAAGGTGTAATGTCATCCCTCGTGACACCCGAGGCGAACGCCCCAGTACCGGAAAGCCGTTCACCCAAGCGGTGGATCATCGGCGATCCGCTCCCCACCGAGCATTTGGACGGCCAGCTGCTTCCCAAGCACCTCGCCCTCCCCATTTTTGCCAGTGACCCCCTGTCGAGTGTGGCGTACGCGCCGCAAGAACTGCTCATGATTTTGACCCTGGGCGGGCTCGCGTTTTTGAGCTTCGCCCCCTGGGTGGCCGCGGTCGTCGTCGTGCTGCTCGTCGTAGTCGTAGCGTCGTATCGCCAGCTGATCAAGGCCTACCCCTCGGGCGGTGGCGATTACGAAGTCGCCCACAAGAACCTGGGCGAGAAGGCCGGTCTGGTCGTCGCATCCGCTCTGTTGGTCGACTACGTGATGACCGTGGTCGTTTCGGTGGCGAGCGGCGTGGACAATATTATCTCGGCCCTGCCCTTCCTGGCACCGTTGCGTGTAGAACTCGCCGTCGTTTTCATTATTTTGCTCGCCGCCACCAACCTGCGCGGCGTGCGGGAGTCGAGCAAGGCTTTCGCCATTCCGACCTACCTGTTCATCGGCAGCGTTCTGCTCATGATCGTCGTCGGCCTCGGTCGGGCGCTGATGGGCAACACCCCCGTCGCCGAATCAGCCGGCTACGACGTGCAGGGCGAGAGCCTCGCGCAGGCCGCGTTCATTTTGCTGCTGCTGCGTTCCTTCGCGAGCGGATGCTCCGCCCTTACCGGCGTGGAAGCGATCGCCAACGGGGTGCCCGCGTTCAAGCACCCCAAGGTCAAGAACGCCCAGCGCACCCTGACGCTCATGGGCGGCATTGCGATCGTGCTGTTCATCGGTCTGACCGCGCTGGCGCTCATCTCCCAGGTGCACTACGCGGAACGAGCCTGCGACCTTATCGGTTGGGCCGAGTGCGCCACGGCGCCCCAGCGGAGCCTGATCGCGCAGGTTGCGGCCACAACCTTTGGCGATTTCTCCGTCATGTTCTTTGTGCTGCAGGCGGCAACGGCTGCGGTGTTGCTACTGGCTGCCAACACCGCTTTCAACGGTTTCCCGCTGCTCGGATCGGTGCTCGCCCGCGATTCGTACGCACCGAAGTCGCTCAGTACCCGCGGTGACCGCCTGATCTACTCCAACGGTGTCGTACTGCTCGGCCTGGCGGCCTGCGCGATCATGGTTGTCTATCAGGCCAACCTCACCGTGCTGATTCAGCTCTACATCATCGGCGTTTTCGTGTCGTTCACCCTCGGGCAGACCGGAATGGTGCGGCATTGGATGAAGCTGCTTAAGAAGAATCCGCCCAACCGCGGGTCGATCTACCTCAGCCTGTCGATCAATGGTTTCGGTGCTCTGCTCACCGGTGTCGTGCTCGTCGTCGTCACGATCACCAAGTTCACCCACGGCGCCTGGCTCGTCTTTGTCATGATGCCCATTTTGTTCATCCTGATGATGGGCGTCAACCGGTACTACCGCGACGTGGCGAAGGAGATCGAGGTCGACCCGGTCACGACGTTTGGTTCGCAGGGCGATCATGCCATCGTGCTGGTCGGCAAGATGCAGAAACCGGTGCTTAAGGCACTCGACTACGCGATCGCCGCCAGACACGTGAGCCTCGAAGCGGTGCACGTGTCGATCGACACCGCCGAGACCAAGGAGCTCAAACGCGCCTGGGTAAAACAGAACATTCAGGTTCCGCTGCGCATCATCGCCTCACCGTATCGGGACATCAGCTGGCCGCTGATCAGCTACATTCGCGGTCGTCGCGACGATCACGGTTCCGAGGTCATCACCGTGTACACGCCGATCTATATTGTTGGCCATTGGTGGGAAGGCCTGCTGCACAACCACAAGGCCCGACGGTTGCGCCAGAAACTCATGATGGTGCACGGCGTCACGATCGCCCTTGTGCCGTGGCTGCTCGACTCATCCGAGCTCATCTACGGTCGCCGCTCGCGCCCCATTCCCGGGCAGGACCGCCGCGGCGAGCCGGTGCGCTCACACCCAGTGTCCCGCCGTCCGCTCGCGCCGCCGACCGGGGCGAGCGACACGGCGACGAAGTCGAGCCCGGTCGTGGTCCCGGCGCAGTCGCGGCCGACGGCTTCTCGCCGCCGGAAGCGCAAGTAGCCGTTGAGTTCGGCGCTCGCACCCTGCCGGCCGTCGGCATCCGTTTGTTTCAGAGTCGGCCAGGCCGCAGAAGCATTTGCGATTTCCGTTCTTGCCTACTGACCGGCCTGTTTGATCGTTGAACGGCGTCAGTGGGCGGCAAGGCCTGTCATGCTAAACTAAACTCTAGTTTTTACACATTCCGTTCGGCAAATCCCGAGTGTCTCGCGACTCGCTCGGCCTGGCATCGTAAGGGGGTCACGCATGGGGCGCGGCCGTCAAAAAGCAAAGCACACCAAGGTAGCTCGGGAGCTGAAGTACTTCAGCCCGGATACCAACTACAACGCGCTCGAACGCGAGTTGACCGGGCATCCGTCCGATCCTCGGCTTGACGAAGACCTCGCCAAGTGGCCGGAGTATGAGGCGGACAAGGCCAAGAAGGCCGCCGATGGCGACACCGTTGATTCCGCTGACGACGACGATCCGGATGACGACGACCGTTACGTCGACCACTACGCTACCGAAGACGAGAAGAAGCGCGCCTAGGGCCGTCGGCGGCCTGGGTTCGCGATGCTGGTGTGCCGCGCGCTTCTTGGGGCGTTGGGGCGCATGCGGGTCGCGCGGGCGCTTGTGGCTCGCGCGCCCAGCACGCCATGCGCGTGAGCACTACGAGGTAGCGCGTGCAGCACTCGGCCGCGCCGATCTCTGCGCGCACGGACACGCGTGCAGCAACCGACCGCGCAACTGTCGCCGCGCGAGCCATCCGGGGTAACCCGGGGCAACCCGGGCAACAAGCGACCGAGCGAGTACCCGTGAGGCAAGAACCCTAGTTGGCGTAGGCCCCGACGAGACGCACTGCGCCGCCGTTGACGCCCTTGGCGCCCTGTTCGAACCCGGTCAGGTCGTGCGCCGCGCGTGAAACGCGGCCGGTGACCCAGGCCGGAATTTTACTGAGTGCAAGCCGCGCGATAACCGATGAAGCGGATGCCGCATCCACGACCGCAAACATGCCGACGCCGAGGTTCCAGGTCCCTTCCGCGCTTTCCAGCGTGGACCCGGCCATGTCGCCGAGCACCCGGAACACGGGGGCGGGCGACCAGGTGGACCGGTCGACCTCGACCCAGGAGCCGACGGGCAGCACGCGGGCGAGGTTGGCCGCGATGCCGCCGCCGGTGACGTGGCTGAGTGAGTGGATGGTGCCGGTCAACTCTGGGTCGCCGAGCACATCGAGCAGCGGGCCCGTGTACAGGCGGGTCGGTTCGAGCAGAACCTCGCCGACCACGCCGCCGAGTTCGGCAGAGGTGTCGGTGTAGCCGATGCCGCGCTGCGCCAGAATATGCCGCACGAGCGAGTAGCCGTTGGAGTGCAGGCCGCTCGATGCCATCGCGATGACCACGTCACCGGAGACGACCTTGTCGGCGCCCAGCACCTGGTCGGCTTCGACCACGCCGGTGGCCGCGCCAGCCACGTCATAGTCGTCGGGGCCGAGCAACCCGGGATGTTCGGCCGTTTCGCCGCCGACGAGGGCCGTTCCGGTTTCGGAGCAGGCGCGGGCGATTCCGGCGACGATCGAGGCGATGCGCTCGGGCACGACTTTGCCGCAGGCAATGTAGTCGGTCATGAACAGCGGGCGAGCGCCGACGACGACGATATCGTCGACGACCATGCCAACGAGGTCTTGGCCGATGGTGTCATGCTTGTCGATCGCCTGCGCGATGGCGACCTTGGTGCCGACGCCATCCGTTGAGGTGGCCAGCAGCGGCTGCCGAAACTTGGTGAGGAACGACACGTCGAACAGTCCGGCGAAACCGCCGACCCCGCCCCAGACCTCGGGGCCGTGCGTCTTGGAGACGGCCGACTTCATGAGCTCGACCGCGAGGTCACCGGCCCGAGTATCGACTCCGGCGGCTGCATACGTTGCGTTGGAGCTCGTACTGGAGGTGCTCATTCTGGTCTTCCCGGGTCACCGAACGGTACCTGGCCCAGGCGGGCGAGGGCTTCTTCTTGCCGTACGGCGGGCGCCAGCACGGCTTCCAGATCGGCATCCGGACCCGGGTCGCATCCGGTTGATGCAGTTGGCCGCTCAAGTAGATTCTTGCCGAGGTGTTGCGATTCGGGCAGCGCGATCGGGTACACGCCGGTGAAACAGGCGGTGCAAAGACGCTCACGCGGCTGCTCGGTGGCCTCGATCATGCCGTCCTCGGAGAGGTACCCGAGCGAGTCGGCACCGATTGACTGGCGCACCTCGTCGATCTCCAGGCCGGTCGCGACCAGTTCGGCGCGGCTGGCGAAGTCGATGCCATAGAAGCACGGCCAGGTGATCGGCGGACTCGAGATGCGCACGTGCACCTCGGCGGCACCCGCCTCGCGCAGCATGCTCACGAGGGCGCGCTGCGTGTTTCCGCGCACGATCGAGTCGTCGACCACGATAAGCCGCTTGCCCTTGATCACGTTCTTGAGCGGATTCAATTTCAAGCGGATGCCACGCTGCCGGATGGTCTGCGACGGCGCGATGAAGGTGCGCCCGACATAGGAGTTCTTGACCAGACCCTGGCCGAACGGAATGCCCGATGCCTGCGCGTAACCGATGGCCGCCGGGGTGCCGGACTCAGGGGTCGGAATGACGAGGTCGGCCTCGACCGAGTGCTCGGCGGCGAGCCGGCGCCCCATCTCGACCCGGGCTTCGTGCACGCCGCGACCGGCGATCGTGGTGTCGGGGCGGGCAAGGTAGACGTACTCGAAGACGCAGCCCTTAGGGTCGGCTTTGGCGAAACGCTGGGTTCGCAGGCCGTTTTCATCGATCGTGATGAGCTCGCCGGGCTCGACCTCGCGCACGAAGCTCGCACCGACGATGTCGAGGGCTGCGGTCTCGGAGGCGACGACCCAGCCGCGCTCGAGGCGGCCCAGCACGAGCGGACGAACACCCTGGGGGTCGCGAGCAGCGTAGAGGGTGGTTTCGTCCATGAAGACGAGGCAATACGCGCCGCGAAGGCGCGGCAGCACCTCGAGGGCGGTGGCCTCGAGGGTGTGATCGAGGTCGCCGGTGAGCAGGGCGGTGATCACGGCGGTGTCGGTGGTATTGCCGCGGGCCAGCTCGCCGTCGACCTCGGGGTAGCGTTCACGTACGAGTTCTAGCAACTCGGCTGTGTTGGTCAGATTGCCGTTGTGGCCGAGGGCCACCGTTCCGCTAGAGGTACGGCCCAGGGTCGGCTGCGCGTTCTGCCAGCTCGAGGACCCGGTGGTGGAATAGCGGGTGTGCCCGACGGCAATGTGCCCGAGCAGGGTACTCAGCGAAGCTTCGTTGAAGACCTGCGAGACCAATCCCATGTCTTTGTAGATGAGGATCTTACTGCCGTCGCTCGTGGCGATTCCAGCCGATTCCTGGCCGCGGTGTTGCAGGGCGTAGAGGCCGAAGTAGCTGAGTTTGGCCACCTCTTCGCCGGGAGCCCAGACGCCGAAGACACCACAAGCATCTTGTGGGCCCTTCTCGTTAGGAAGAAGATCGTGATTTAACAGTCCGTCGCCACCGGGCAAGCCGCAGCCTCTTTACTTCTCGTTGAACGCTTGGAAATCGTCGTTGGACGTACCGGAGCCAGGCTCAGTGGCACGCATTTCGTTGGTACCGTCTTCGTTGGTACCGTCTTCGTTGGTACTGAGTTCGTTCGCGCCCAGTCTATCCGCGACCACCGACATCTTCGAGCGGCCGATGATGCGGTCAATCACGAGGGCCACGACTGCGCCGAGCGTCGTGCCAACGGCCACCCCGCCGAGCAGGAGAAACCCGAAAATCTGCACGCGGTCGTAATCCTCGTTTTCAGGAAAAGCGACCGTGAGAATGAGGGCGAGAAATACCCCGACAATGGCGCCGAGGAGCATGAAATTGCGGTACCGCGGGGCACGATGTAGCGTCACGGTCGCCTCGGCGAGCACGATCTCGTTCTCGTTCTCGTTCTCGTTCTCGGGCGACGGGTTCTGGGGCTGCTCAGAAGAACTCACGCCCCTATTGTCCCATGAGCGGATGCGAGACTGACTCTATGAACTCGATTGCAGTACTCGGAAGCGCCAACATGGACCTCGTCGTGCGGCAGGCACGCCTACCCCGACCCGGCGAGACGATTTTCGGGGCCGGTTTCAGCACGGTTCCCGGCGGCAAAGGACTCAACCAGGCCGTCGCTGCTGCCAGGTTGGGCGCGGCCGTGAACTTTCTGGGAGCTGTGGGAGCGGATGCCTACGGGAGCGAGCTGCGCGCGCTAATGCTGGTCGAGGGCATCTGTTCTGATGGGCTCGCCACAGCGGATGCCCCCACCGGCACCGCCCACATCTCCGTCGTAGACAGTGGCGAGAACTCGATCGTGGTGGTGTCGGGCGCGAACGCTGCGGTCACGACGCTGAGCGAGGCGCAGCGGGCGGCGATTGCGGAATCGGCGTTTCTGGTGATGCAGTGCGAGCTGCCGATCTCTGTACTGGTCGAAGGGATCGCCGCGGCCCACGCCGCCGGAGTGTTCACCGTGCTGACCCCGGCGCCGGTCGTGCCGCTGCCCGAGGGGTTTCTCGCCTCGGTCGACCTCGTGGTTCCGAACCAGATTGAGGCCGCCGAACTGACCGGAGAAAGCGACCCGGTACGGGCCGCCGAGGTGCTCAGCGCTGACCAGAGCTGGGCGATCGTGACGCTGGGTTCGGAAGGTTCGGTCGTCGCCTTCGACGGCGAGGTCCTCGGCCTCGCACCGGCCCGGCCGGTGACGGCCGTCGACACGACCGCGGCCGGCGATACCTTTGTCGGGGCGCTCGTGGCGCGTCTGGCGGTTGATTTCGTGCGCGGCATCGCGGTGACCCCCGACCAGATGATCGAGGCAGTGCGCTACGCGACGGTGGCGTCCTCGATCGCGGTCACCCGCGCCGGGGCCACGACCTCGATGCCCACCCGCGACGAGGTCGAGTCGATCCTCGTCTGACAAGTACGCTCTCACGAGATGCTAGCGGCGGGTTCGGAGAATGCGAATGGTCACGAGGCCGATCGTCGCTGCGGCTACAGCACCGAGCAGGATCAGCGCGATGGTCCAGATGTTGAACGGCGTGAAGTCATCGACCGCTCCAACGACACCAAGCTTGTCGTTGTCGTTGTCGTTGTCGGTGTCGTTGTCGTTGTCGGTGCCGGTGCCGGACACTGCGCGCGGGGCGGCGGCCGAGGCATCCGTTTCTGCTGCCTCGATCTCTGCCGCGAGCGCCACGCTCGCCGTGTCAGCGAGCACCTGCGAGTCAGCGGTGAGCACTGCCGGAACCACGACCTGGGACGGGCTGTACCCGGTGGCCGCCGGGGCAGACTCCGTACCCGGTGTCGCGCCGGGCACCGTCCTCTCCGGAACCACAACGGGCACTGCGACCGTCAGGGTGCGCACCTCTGAGTAGGCGTCGGCGCCGTACGAGTCTGCGGAATAGGCAAACCAGCCGTGCGTTCCCACGCCGGGGTTCCAGCTGGCGGTCACCGTCGTGCCGCTCGTCACAGCATCGAAGCCGGCGATTTCGGAATTCGTCAGGATATCGACGGTGAAGGCATCCGTTGCGAGGGATTTCTGCATCGACGTCATGCCAAAGGCCGCATAGGGAACGGTAAATTCCTGGTGTTCCAGGTCGAGTGTTGGATCGTCGGAGTTGTACACGTCGAGGTACGGCGAGTAGGTGCGCACGCTGATCTGCTCGGCCGCGTTGTTGAAATGCAGCAGCCGCAGGAAGGACTGACCCCCCTCTGGCAGGCCCTGGTAGTCAAACAGCATCTGGTAGACCGAGCGGTCGGGGGTTCCGTCGCTGTTGTCGTCGAACTGATCGATGCGCGTGAAAGCGTCGTGATAGTGGCCGGAGAAGACCATCGCCACGTTGGCATTCGGCGCAACAACCTCGTCGTAGATCTGCTGCGGCACCGCTCCGAGACCGCCGGTGGTGAGCATGTATTCGTGCAGGTTGAGAATGGCCGTGCGCTCGGGGTACTGGGCGAGCACCTCGTTCAGCCAGGCCATGCCCTCGGCGCTCGGCGCCCAGCCGAGGTAGAGCATGATGAAGTCGATTCCGCCGGCCGTGATGAGGTCGTAGTGGCCGCGGTTATCTTCAAAGCTATCGCCGTACCAGGGGTTGCCGTTATACCGTTCGGCCCCGAAATTGGCCTTGTACGCCGCGTAGTCCGCGTCTTTCTGTCCGACATCGTGGTTGCCCGCGAGCACACCGTAGGGCAGCTGGGCGTCGTCGAGCATCGTGTAGGCCGCGTTGGCGTTGGTCCACTGGTGTTCATCTTCGAAGTTGTCAACGATGTCACCGGTGTGAAACAGGTACTGCAAGTTGATCGCTGATCGTTGCTCGAGCAGGTAGTCGTGAATGTCGAGCTGACGTTGGTAGAACGTGTCGTTGTAGTACTGTGTGTCGGATTCCACGGCGAGCGTGAAGTCGTAATCTGCCCGCGCGGTGTCGTTGACATTATTGACCGGCAACGTGCTCGACCGATCGGAGAGATCGGCTCCGGCGAAGCCTTCAGAATGCTGAATCAGCACTGTAATGACCTGGTTCTGCACGTGGTCCACTGCCGGCACCATGGCGTCGAGGGTGAACGAGGTCGCGCCCTCGCCGATGGTCACGTGCCGGTCGAATTCCTCCCAGACACCGGTCGTCAGGTTCTGCACGTAGAGCAGCACCTTGGCGTCGGCGTTGGCCGTGCCATCCCAGCGCACTCGCGCGGTGAAGTCTGCGCCGGCATCCGCTGGCACATCGACCTCAAACAATTGGTAGGGAAACTGCGAGTCCGAGGTGATCGGCGCTGCTGTTCCGTCCAGACGCGCTATCGCGGTCACCTGGTCGCCGGTCAACAGGGTCTTGGCGTTCCGATCGGTGCCGTTCGCAATGGCCGTCGTGCCCGAATATCCGCGCACACTGCTGTCGGCAGCGGATACCGCGAATCCTCGCCGGAAGGTAACGTCGAGCTGGTCACCGGTCGGGTCGGTCGCCCGTGCACTGAGGTCAATCGGCCCCTCCTCGACGACGGCACCGTCGAGCGGCGTGATCAGTTCGTTGCCGGGCTCCTCGACCGGTGTGGAGAACACGGTCTGCAGCTCGCCAACGTTGCCGACATTGTCTCGGGCCGTGAGCAGCAGGGTGTGTTCACCGTCGGCGAGTTGGATCGATGAGGTGGCGTATGGCAGCTCGATGGCCCGGCCATCGAGGGTCGCGACGAGCGTGGCGAAGCCAGCGCCGGCATCCGTCGCCGCACCGTCGATCATGAACTCACCCTGATAGAGCGCTCCGGCAACAGCGGATGTCGTCACGACCGGAGCCGTATTGTCGACCCTCACCGTGCGGGTCACCGAGTCGACCCCGCTGCTCGCCTGCACCGTGTGGGTGCCGTCTTCGACCGTGGTGGTGTCCCATAAATGGGCGACGGCCATGTATGCGTCGCTCGGAATGGTGAAGCTCGCATCGTAGAAGTCGAGCTTGCCGGCACTGTCACCCATGTTGAGCGCCAAGGTGGGGTCGGTGTAGCCGACGGGGTGCAGGCTGCGGCCGTCAGGCAGCACGAGGCGGGGGTTGCGAATCTGAAAGTCGTCGTTGTTCTCATTCGGGTTGATCTCGGGGGCGACCTTGGAGCCTGCCCAGACTCCGACGACGAGGTTCTCGCCCTGCTTCACGTAAGTGAGGGGTACCGGTGTCGCGATGGTTTCCCAACCCGTTGGGATGCCGTCGTCGAAGATGCTTAGCACGTCGGTCCCTATCCGCACACCATTTTGAAAGAAGGTGTTCACTGCGGTGACCTCGAACACGAACTGGGGGGCGAACTCCAAGTCGGGATTCGTCTGTACGGTCTGCCCGTCGATGCTCAGGGTCATGCCGTCAGCGCTACCGTCGCCTGCGGCGGAGAGCGTGGTGCTGTCGGCGACGAACTGGCCGTCGGTGAGGTTGAGTCGCACCGGAGAGTTGTCGATGCCGGTGAGGTCGACCCGTACGACCGGGGTGTTTGCCTCGGTGCTGCCGTCGTCGGCCGTGAAGTAGTACTCGTACCAGCGCTTGCCGGTGAGGTCGACCCGTTGCAGGTCGTACCGGTAGCCGTCGGCGCCGTCGGTGGACAGGTTTGTCGCCACGAATTCGGTGTCGATATTGCTCTTGAGATGGACCTCAACCGTGCGAGCCTGCACGTCGTCGGTGACGGTGGCCGAGAGAGCGAAGTTCTGAGCGGGATCGATTTCACCGAGGGTGTGATCGGTGATCACGGGGGGTGTGTTGTCGTCGGCAACGATTTTGAGGTCGCCGGCAACCTGCGCCGCGAATACCGTGCCCGGGTTTGCAGCGACTTTGGCGAGGTTCAGCTGCCGTCCCGGATTGCTGCCGTCGTTGCCGTACTGGATACCGAAGTTCGGATCGACATCATCGACGCTGTCGAGGTTGTAATAGGCGGTGTTGACGCTGAAACCGGTATTGGTCAGAATCTCTATGCCGCGCGCCGAACCATTGGCCATGCCGCCCGAGAAGACTTCGACCAGGTCGGTGCCGAGCGTCAGACTCGACCCGAATTCGGCGTTGAATTCGGTTGCCGTGAGAGCGTCGTTCTGGCCGTTCTTGATCCAGAACACGAGGGCGCCGCCGGAGGCGATGATAACGTCCGTTGGGGTACTCGGCCAGCGCACCGTTGAGCTGTTGGTGAGGTCAGCGAGCGGATACAGGTAGTTGAGCGTGTAGTCCGCAAAGTTAACGGGGCCGGCAGTGGCGTTGTACAACTCGATAAATTCGAAGCCGTCGGCCGACCCGACGTTGGTGCTGTCTGGCGTGATCTCGGTGATCTGCAGCGGGGCGGTGGCAGCGTTCGAGGGTGCCGATGGCGTCACCGTGGCGGTCGGAGTCGGCGTCGGAGTAGGCGTCGGCGCTGGTTCCGGGGCAGGGTTGCCGGGTGTAGGTACGCCGCGCGACTGCACCAGCTCCTGCGACAGCGACTCGCTCGTTGCGGGGGCACCGAAGTGTGCGCTCGTATCGACGGAGACCGACCCGGTCGGATAAAGCGCCCAGCTGATCGAGGCCCCTGTGCCGTCGACGATTCGGATACCACGATCGCCGCCGTTGGCCATCCCCGGCTGACCGGTGACCCGCACCACCGGATACGCGTCAACTGAATCTGTTGCGCTGGCGAAATGCGCACGGAAATCAGCTTCCGTGAACGCCTGGGTGTCGACTGTGTTGGTGCGGTAGTCCAGCCAGAACACGGTGGTTCCCTCACCGGGAAGGACGGTACCGGCCGGCACGTCGAACGGTACGTCCTTAGAGCGGTCATCCGAGTCCACGTAGATGTAGGTCAGGCCGATGCCGGCTGCATCGACGTCGATGTCCATGGTCGTGGTGTTGGTCACCTCGAAAAACTCGAAGTTGTCGTAGCCCAGGTTGTCCGGGGTAATTTCGGTGACCAGGAGCGGCGGAATCGCCGCGTCCGTCGCCGCAGAGGCCGACAGCCCCGGGGTGAGTGCACCCGCTCCTCCGCCGATCAGAAGCACCAGACCAAGAGCGGTCAACGACGGACGGAAGGGACGAGACAGAATGCGCACGGAGCGAGGCCTTTGGTTCAGGGGCGGACTCACCCAAACTAGGAGCGTTAAGGAGATTGTCTGTGAATTCCCGGTTAACGGACGGGGCAGTGCTCACCCCACTTCGGGGTGTCGCCATTCACTCGTGAGCGCAAAAAATGCCCGTATAGATGGGTCAAACGGGCACTTTTTTCGCTCTCGCGGGAGGGTTAGAGCACCGGAACGTGGCCGGTCAGGTTGGCGCGGGCCCCGGAGGCGTGGATGGCCCCACTCGCGAGGCCGTCAACCCAGGAAAGGGCCCCGGTCGCAAGCGCCAGCCAGGTGGCGGCATCCGTTTCAATGACGTTGGGCGGGGTGCCGCGGGTATGCCGCGGCCCGGCGACGCACTGCACGGCGCCGAACGGCGGCACGCGCACCTCGAGGGTGTTGCCTTCGGCCTGTTCTGCGAGAAGTTGCAGGGTGTAGCGAACCGCTTGCGCACGGCTGGACCGGCTCGCGCTGGCACTGTCAGTGAGCGCCGTCCGCACGGCCGCACGGCCGGCTCCGTCGTCGATGCGCGCTCGTGCCATGGCTCCATTCTGCCGGATCAGATGGCGGGCATGTACTCCACAACGGCAAGAACGGATATACGGCCGAACATGGCGAATATCTAATTGGTGCTCTGGGTGAGCGCGATTATGTGCGCGTCCGCGTACGGAACCAGCGCGCGGTGCAACGCTTCGACGGCGGCCTCCAACCTGTAGCCGGGAACGGTGACGGTGACAAGGGTCTGGGAAGGGATCAGGGGCATGCCCACACCGTAATGCCGTGGCGGGCCCGAGGCATCGGGTAGCCTGAAACGGTGAAAATTCTGGTCCTTGGTTCCGGTGCCCGCGAGCACGCCATCATCACCGCGCTGTTCCGTGAGAAGCCACGGCCCAGCGTCGAGTGCGCCCCCGGCAATGCCGGAATCGCGGCCGAGGTTCCGGTCGTCGCCCTCGATCCGAACAACCCCGTCACCGTGACCGACTATGCGGTGCTGCACAGCATCGAGCTCGTAGTGATCGGTCCTGAGGCCCCGCTCGTGGCCGGTGTCGGCGACGCGCTGCGCGCCCGCGGAATCGCCGTGTTCGGACCCGATAAAGCCGCCGCCGCCCTCGAAGGCAGCAAAACCTTCGCCAAACGCATCATGGATGAGGCCGGCGTTCCCACCGGCCGCGCCCTGCGCGCAGGCACCCTCGCGGAGGCCGAAACCGCCCTCGATGAGTTCGGTGCCCCTTATGTAGTCAAGGCCGACGGCCTCGCCGCGGGCAAGGGCGTGCTGGTCACAGCGGATCGCGCCGCCGCGATCATCCACGCAACCTTCTGGCTCGAACACGGCAGCGTGTTGATCGAAGAATTTCTCGATGGCCAGGAGATTTCACTGTTTCTGCTTAGCGACGGCGAGAACGTGTTGCCGCTCTCCCCCGCCCAGGACTACAAGCGCGCCCTGGACAACGATGCCGGCCCCAACACCGGCGGCATGGGCGCGTACTCCCCGCTGCCCTGGCTCGACGCTCAGTTCGGCAGCGAGAACGCGTTCGTCGACGAGATCATCGAAACCGTCGCGCTGCCCACCGTGCGCCAGCTCTCCGCCGAGGGCACCCCGTTCGTCGGACTGCTTTACTGCGGCCTTATTTTGACGGATGCCGGCATTCGCGTCATCGAATTCAACGCGCGTTTCGGAGATCCAGAGACTCAGGTCGTACTTCCGCGCCTGGTCACCCCGCTTTCCGGGCTGCTGTTCGCCGCGGCGACCGGCGTCCTCGGGTCGCTGCCCCGGCCGATCTTTTCGGCCGACGTGGCCGTCACCGTCGTGCTCGCAAGCGAAAATTATCCGGAAACCCCGCTCGTCGGACGCGAAATCACCGGACTCGACGCCGCCCTGGCCGTGGACGGGGTCACAATCGCGCACGCCGCGACCCAGCGGGGCGACGGCACGCTCCTGTCTACCGGAGGCCGGGTGCTCAGCGTCGTCGCCGTCGGTGACTCCTTCGCCCAGGCCCGGGCCCGGGCCTACGAGGCACTCGGCCACGTGTCCCTGGCCGGCGCCCACTTTCGCACGGATATCGCGGCTCGGGTGGCCTGAGCCGCCCGACTCGCGGCATCCGCGCGATGTGGTCCACCGAGCCGCGAGAATGAGCCCCAAACTCACGGCTCGACAAGAAATTCGCCGTCGATGTCATCGCCCTCCAGCGGGCTTAAGCGCGTCGCCCCATCGCACGAAACTTCGATACCCGGCGCGGCAGCAGCTCGGCTACCGGCACGCTTGAAAGCGTGAAGAGCTCAAATTCGATGGCCGCCGCCATCCGCTGGCAGAATGCCCGTCCCTCCTCGGCTGCATCCGGGCGCTCGTCGACGATGTGGTCGACAATCCCGTTGGCAAAGAGCGACGCAACGTTCACGCCCTGCGCCTCGGACATTGCCGGCGCGAACCCCGTCGTTCGGTGCACGATAGCGCTCGCGCCCTCAGGCGGCAACGGTGACAGCCACGAGTGCTGCGCTGCGATCGTACGGTCGGCTGGCAGGAGCGCGAGCGCCCCGCCGCCGGCCCCCTGGCCGAGTAGCACCGAGACTGTGGCCGATCGAAGGCCGATGAGCTCGTGCAGGGACCGAGCGATTTCGCCAGCCATACCGCCCTCCTCGGCCTCCTTCGACAAGGCTGCCCCGGCGGTGTCGATCACGGTGAGCAGCGGCAAGCCGAGTTCTTCGGCAAGGCGCATACCCCGGCGGGCCTCGCGCAGGGACGCCGGGCCCATCTTCGTGTCTTGCGAGGGCCGCGGCCGGACGTGGCCCAGAACGATGCAGCTCTGCCGCCCGAACCGCGCCAAGGCGAGGATGAGCCCTGGATCGTTCTCGCCCTCGCCCGTGCCGTTGAGCGGGAGCACGTCATAAGCGCCGTGGGCGAGTAGCTGGCGTAGGTCAGGCCGGCGCGGGTTGCGCGAGATCTGGATGGAGGCCCACGCGCCAACGGGAGAGGGCCGCACCCGCACGGTCTCCGGAGCCGCCACCGGCACTGTTGCTTTGCCGATCAGGATGGTGAGCGCGCGGTCGATGATTTCCGGCAGTTCCTCGGGCGGGACGACGGCGTCGATCAAGCCATGGTTAAACAAGTTTTCGGCAACCTGCACGTTCTCCGGAAACTTCTTTCCGTAGAGCGCTTCGTAGACGCGCGGGCCCAGGAACCCGAGCAGCGCGCCCGGCTCCGCCACCGTGACGTGCCCGAGCGAGCCCCAAGAGCCCATGACCCCGCCCGTGGTGGGGTGCCGCAGATAGACAAGATACGGATGCCCCGCGTCTCGGTGCGCCCGTACTGCGGCGGTGATTTTCACCATGGAGAGAAAGGCCAGCGTCCCCTCCTGCATGCGGGTACCGCCCGACGCTGGCCCGGCCAGTACCGGCAACCCCTCACAGGTGGCGCGTTCGATCGCGTCAACAATGCGGTCCGCAGCGGAGAGCCCGATCGATCCGGCCAAGAACGCGAACTCGCTCACCACGATCGCCACTCGATGACCGCGGATCAGGCCCTCGCCGGTCAGTACGGATTCGTCGGTGCCACTCTTCTGTCGAGCCTTCTTCAAATCAAGCCGGTAAGCCTCGTCCGGGTCGGGATCAACCACGGGCTGGTCCCAGCTCGTGAAGGACCCCGTGTCGAGCACGACGTCAACGAGCTCCGAAGCGGTGAGGTGGCGAGTTGCCAGTACAGATTCGGTTGTCATGGTGCGGTTCCTTCCAATGAGCGGTTGAGCCAGGTGCGGATGTCGGTGCCGTGCTGGTCGAGCAGGGGCGGAGCGGAATGCGTGGTGTTGGTCGTTTCGGCGGTGTCGGCGGTGCTGAAAAACCGCAGCGGCGGCCCCGGAAGGCTGATCTGACCAAGCACATCATGTTCCACGTCGATCAACAGGCCCTGCGACAACACCTGAGGCCATTTATAAACCTCGTCCAATGAGCGCACCTTCCCGGCCGGAATTCCGGCGTCGGCAAGCTTCTGCAGCAACGGCACGGCGTCGAAATGAGCGAAGGCATCCGTTATCGAAGCTAATAGACCGTTCCGGTTTCGTACTCGGCGCGCGTTGGTAGCCCACTCAGCTCGGACGGGATCGAGGCCGAACTCGGCCGCGAAGGTGTTCCAAAGCTTCTCACTTCCGACGCTAATCTGTACGCTGCCGTTACGGCACTCAAATAGACCGTACGGTGCAATCGACGGATGATGGTTACCCTGGGCCTCGGGCACCTCGCCCGCCACCGTGGCCCGGGTGCCCTGGAAGGCGTGCACTCCTACAAGCGCGGCAAGGAGCGAGGTGCGAACGATCTGCCCCTCTCCCGTACGCTCGCGCTGCAGCAGGGCTGCGAGCAGCCCGAATGCGCCGTACATGCCCGAGAGTAGATCAGCAATCGGCACCCCCACCCGTTGAGGGTCCCCCGGGCCGGAGCCGGTGAGCGACATTAGACCGGCTTCGCCCTGCAGAATTTGGTCGTAGCCGCTGCGGCTCGACTCGGGGCCGTCGTGGCCGAAACCGGTTATCGAGAGGATGACGAGCGACGGATTAAGCTTGTGCATCGCCTGGGGTGAGAATCCGAGGCGCTCCAGAACACCGGGGCGAAAGTTCTCGACCACCACGTCGGCACGCAGTAGCAGCTCGCGCAGCACCTCGCGCCCGTCGTCGCTTTTAAGGTCGAGGGCGATCGATTCTTTGTTGCGGTTGCAAGAGAGGAAATACGTGGATTGCAAATCGTCAGAGGGACCCACGAAGGGCGGTCCCCAGCCGCGGGTGTCGTCTCCCAATCCTGGATTCTCCACCTTGATGACGCGCGCGCCGAGGTCGGCGAGCATCATGCTCGCATGCGGTCCGGCGAGTGCGCGGCTCAGGTCCACAACGAGGTAGCCCGCGAGCGGGCCTGCGGTTTCGGTGTCGGTGCTCATGTTCGTTCCTCTCTCGATCTCCGGTATGCAATGACGACCTAAAGCCAGCCGGGCAGCACGAGCACGGCCCAGGCGATGGCGGGCCCAGCCACCACTACAATTCCGCTGTAACCAAGGATCTGCTTGTAGAAGCGGTCCTTGTCCACGCCGTCCGGGGCGTTAGCGAGCACGAGGGCGCCGTTGGTGGAAAAGGGCGACACGTCCACGATGGTCGAGGCCACGGCGAGCGCGCAGATCACGCCGATCGCGCTGATCTCCCCGGTGGCGAGGAACGGCACCGCGAGCGGGATGAGCGCTGCCAGAATGGCGGTTGACGACGCAAAGGCCGAGACAACGGCACCAATGTAACAGATTAGAAGAGCAGCGAGCAGGGGCATGCCGAGGTTGGCGACGGCACCCGAAATATATTCGATCGTTCCAGCCTCCTCGAGCACTCCAACGAACGTGAGCATGCCGCAAATCAGCAGCACGGTCGACCAACTGATCTTGTTGACCGCGCCCTTCTGGGCGGCGGGCGAGACGAGCGCGAGGATGACGGCGATCGTGATGGCTACGAAGCCCACGTCCACCTTGAAACCGAGGGCAATCACGGCGAGGGCGATCAGGCCCGCGATGGTCACAAGCTGCGGGATGCGCTCCCCGCGTGTTGCCGTGGCCTGCACGCCGGCGCCGGCCGGGTCACGGGGACCGTAGATGCCGGAGCCGAAGCCCTTGAAGTCCACGTCGCCGCCAGCGCGTGTACCCACACTCACCGACATACGAGCCTCCGCGGCCTGCTCGACAAAGTGTCCGACCCTGCTCGACATCAACTTTTGCCCGCCCAGCACGATGAACAGCACGACGGCGATGAGGAAGTTGAAGATGAGGCTCGAGAGGAATACCGCCGTAGGGCTCGCGTCGAGCCCAGTGGTCGAGATGAGGCTGTTCACGATCACGCCGTAGACGGCGATCGGCGAGAAGCCGCCGCCCTGCGCGCCGTGGATCACCATCATGCCCATCAGGAGCGGGCTGATCCTGTACTTGCGGGCGAACCCGAGCGCAATAGGCGCCACAATCGCAACGGCGGCCGGGGAGAGTGCACCCACGGCCGTAATCACGGCCGTAATCACGAACATCACCCACGGGATAAGGGCCACACGTCCGCCGACAAGCCGCACGGAGCCGCGTACCAGCAGGTCGATTGTGCCGTTGCCTTGGGCAATCGCGAACAGATACGTGACCCCCACGAGCGTGAGGAACAGCCCGCCCGGAAAGTTGGCGAGAATATCGGTGGTCTCCATGCCGAGGAACACTGCGCCGAGCAGGAACGCACCTACGAAGGCCAGCGCCCCCATGTTGACGGGAAGTAGTGTGGCGGTCAAAAACATCACCGCCAGGATGATGATCGAAATGATGGGAGCGGACATCTTTGTTCCTCCATAATTAAGGCGAATGTGGACCATTGGCTCACTGGACTAGCCTCCTGGATAGTAGGTGAGTTTGTCAAGACCCGTGTACCCTAAGGGTCAGACTTCGATGTGGGAGGCATACGCGTGGCCCAGGAATTTGAAACGCAGCCTTTGTCGCGAGTGTCGAAACCCCGGCTGTATGAACAACTTGTGGCGCAGCTACTCTCTTATATCGAGTCTGCTCACTTGGGCCCCGGCGACCTACTGCCCGCGGAGCGCGATCTCGCGGAACGTCTTGGCGTCTCGCGCGCCACTTTGGCGCAAGCACTCGTCGCCCTCGAGGTGCTCGGAGTCATCGATGTTCAGCACGGCACCGGCGCCGTACTCGTCTACCGGCCGAGCATCGCGACGGTTATCAAGGGACTCCGCGACCACCGGAATCGACTGCCGGAAATCGTTGAGGCCCGCAGCACCCTCGAGGTGAAGCTGGCCGAACTCGCTACGCTACGTCGAACCGATGCCGACCTGGTCGCGATCGAGAACGCGCTGCAGGTGATGGCCGACGAAATCGCCGTCGGCGACCGCGGCGCGCACGGTGACGAACTCTTTCACCAGGCCGTCACGGCGGCCGCGCACTCCCCCGTGCTCGCCCAGCTCATGACCTTCATCGCCGAGATGATTCTCGAAACGCGACTGGAATCCCTGGCCCAGCCCGGCCGGCCCGAGCAGTCTCTGGTCTCACACCGCGCGATCACTGCGGCGATCCGGGCGCAGGACGTCGCGGCCGCGAGCGCGGCGATGCTCTCGCACATCGAGCTCGTCTCCGACGTTGCCCTGCTGAAGTAGGAGAGAATACAAGCGTGAATGAATCCGCGCAGCCGACAGTATCCATCGCCCGCGAACTGCCCGGATGGGTTCATGCCTACTCGGGCAAGGTACGCGACCTCTATGTCGAAGCAAACGATATCGATACAACGGATGCCGCCCCCTCCCTGGCTAGTGCTGCGCGGGTACTCGTGGTCGCCAGCGATCGCGTGAGCGCCTTCGACCACGTGCTCGAGCCCGGAATCCCGGGCAAGGGCGAACTGCTGACCAGCCTGAGCCTGTGGTGGTTCGACCGGTTGACCACCGTTCCCAACCACCTCGTCGCCGACCATGAACTCGTCGGTAGCTCGGTGCGCGAGCTGATTCCCGCCGCCGTGGCCGGCCGAGCCATGCTCTGCCGCACCCTCGACATGTACCCGATCGAGTGCGTCGTGCGCGGCTACCTCACCGGCAGCGGCTGGAAAGAATACCTCGAATCTCAGTCGGTGTGTGGCATTGCGCTTCCGGCCGGCCTGCAGAACGGCGACCGCCTACCCGAACCCATCTATACTCCGGCGTGGAAGGCCCCGATGGGCCAGCACGACGAGAACATCTCATTCGAGCGCACGGTCGAGCTCGTCGGGCCGGACGTCGCCGCCGAGCTGCGCGACCTGTCGCTCGCCCTGTTCGCTACCGCCGGCGCGATCGCGGAGCAGGCCGGCGTTATTCTCGCCGACACCAAATTCGAATTCGGCGCCGACCGGCAGACCGGCGTGACCGTACTCGCCGACGAGGTGCTCACGAGCGACTCCAGCCGCTATTGGGATGCCTCGGCCTGGGCTACCGGCACTACCCCCGAAACGCGCATGGCGAGCTTCGACAAGCAGATCGTGCGCAACTGGCTCGCCGCGCACTGGGACGGCGCCGGCGCCCCGCCCCTACTGCCGACCGAGATCGTCGAGCAGACCGCGGCCCGCTACCGCGAGTTGCTCGAGCTCCTCTCGCGGGCCTGACCCGGCGCACACCGTCGGCGGCACTGAGGTGCCTAGCGGCACCCGACACGCTGTGCGGCACACCCGGCCGATCCCGCAGCAGGCTGCGCGCCGTGCGACCGGGGGGCAGCACAAACTGGGCAGATACCGGAATAGCCGAGGCGGCGCATCCGTTGATGCCTGCTGTGACCCTAACTGCGAAAGACCTGCTGGCCGCCGACACCGGAATGGGCGCGGTGACCCTGCGCGTCGGCAACCTCGACGCGATGAGCGCGTACTATCGCGACATCGTGACCCTTGACCTCATCAGCCAGGACGGCCCCGTCGCTGTGCTCGGCCGCGGCCCGGTTCCGCTGGTCATTCTGCAGCACGCCCCCGAGCTCAGGGCCGCCGAGCCGCGCTCGGCCGGGCTCTACCACACGGCCATTCTGTTCGACACGCAGGCCGACCTCGCCGCCGCCGTGTACTCGATCGGCACAAAATCCCCGGGAACGTTCACCGGCAGCGCGGATCACCTGGTCAGCCAGGCCTTCTACTTCACCGATCCGGAGGGTAACGGCATCGAGTTGTACTGGGACCGCGACCGCACCCTGTGGAGCTGGACCCACGGCCAGGTCGAAATGGCCTCGCTCTACCTCGATCCGAACGCATTCATTTCGGAGCATATGTCGGCGGAGCCGAGCGAAGGCCACGCCATCGTCGGCCATGTGCACCTATCGGTCGGCGACGTTGCCAGTGCCCGCGCGTTCTACGTGAACCGACTCGGCTTCGAGGCGACCGCGAATTTCGGCCCCTCCGCCCTGTTCGTCTCGGCCGGTGGCTACCACCATCACATGGCCATGAATACCTGGGAGAGTTCGGGCAGCGGCAAACGCCGTCTGGCCCTCGGGCTCGGCGAGGTCAGCATCATCGTGCCGAGCACCAACGATGTGGATAGCCTTAATGAGCGGATGACCCACTACAAAGTCGAGACCCGTAACGACGGGCATACCCTCAGCTTCGACGACCCCTGGGCCAACCGCATCCGCGTGCGCGCGGCTGATAGTACCGCCGACGAGGCAGCATCCGCTGAAACGGTCTCGACGCCCTAAGACCGGCTGTACCGATTGGCGCGACTTTCCCCCTACATGCGCTCAGCGGGCCGCGCGAGCCGCCCGCCGCGTGAGGCCGTGCACGGTCGCCTGATAGTCCTTCAGGTTGAGCGGTCGACCGGGCAGCCGAGGACGACGGGGCGCATCCGCCGCACGCAGGCCGTCGAGCACGATCGACAGCTGACGTCGCCATTGACCAGCAAAGCCGTCACCGAGACTGCCGAGTGACCCGACCATGGTGACGAGCACGGCGAGATCGACCGCGTCGACGTCGCGGCGCAGGGTGCCGTCCTTCTTCGCACGCGCGACCAGGCTAGCGATAAAGCCGTCGAACTCGGCGGCTGGCCGCGCCGACGGGTCAAGCTGGGCCATGCGCCGCAGAATCGGCGGCAGCGACGGGTCGGCGACGAGCCATTCGGCGACCCGTTCGGTATAGACGACGAGCGCGTCCCACGGCGTGGGCGCGGTCTCGATTTCGCCGCGCACCGCGTGTAGCTCAGCGAGGGCTAGGTCGTAGAGATTGCGCACCAGATCGTCCCTGGTCGTAAAGTTGCGATACAGAGTAGCCACGCCGACCTCGGCCTGGCGGGCGATCTCTTCGAGCGATGCGTCGACGCCGTGCTGCGCGATCAGGGCACGCGCGCTGATGATGAGACGGTCGCGGTTCAGCCGAGCGTCGCGGCGACGGGGCGGTGCATTCTTCTCGGCCACAGAGAGAGCCGGCACGCCATCCTGGGGCTTTCGGGTCGGCGAGGTCATGCGATCCAGTCTAGAACTTCGACCTGTGCGGTTCGCCCCCGGTGTTGCGCCCGCCGCCGCAACCTGCGCACAATTTGAACGAGCCGAACGGAACCCATGACCCTTAAAAACAACACCCGCGAGTTTGACCCCGAGATCGTCACCGATTTTCGAGAGAAGATGAGCTATGGGGCCTACCTTGATCTGCCCACACTGCTCCATGCGCAGAATCCGGTCAGCGTTCCGGAACACCACGATGAGCTGTTGTTCATCATTGCGCACCAGACCACCGAACTGTGGCTCAAGCTCGTGCTGCATGAGCTTCGTGCAGCCATCGAAGCGCTACGCCAGGATCAACTCGCACCGGCCCTCAAGGGCATTGCCCGGGTCAAACACATCCAGCGCACGCTGACCGAGCAATGGTCGGTGCTCGCTACCCTCACCCCGACTGAATACACGCAGTTTCGGCACTTTCTCGGTAATTCGAGCGGGTTTCAGTCGTACCAGTACCGTGCGGTCGAATTCGCCCTCGGCAACAAGAACCGCCGCATGCTCACGGTCTTTGAAGCAGATGCCCCGGCACACGCACTGCTAACCGACATGCTCGAGGCACCGAGCCTGTACGACGAATTTCTGCGTTACCTGCACCGCGCGGGCTTCGACATTCCGGCCGCCATCCTCGGCCGCGACGTCACCGAGGCCTGGACGTTTAACCCCGAACTCGTGCATACCTTTCGCGGAATATACGAGAACGCTTCCGAGAATTGGGCCGCCTACGAGGCGTGCGAAGAACTCGTGGACCTCGAAGACAACTTTCAACTCTGGCGCTTTCGCCACTTGAAGACCGTGCAGCGCATCATCGGAATGAAGCACGGCACCGACGGTTCGAGCGGCGCGGCTTTTCTGCACAAGGCCCTCGAACTCACGTTCTTTCCGGAGCTGTTTGCGGTGCGCACGGAGATCGGCGCGTGACCGGCCATTTTCTGCACGGGCGGGGTGCGATCTATCGGGGCTTTCTCGACGCCCACGTGCACCTAGCCCTGATTGATCCGGGCCAGCTGGTCGACGGCGGCATCGCCCGGGTGATCGACCTGGGCGGGTGGGCACCAGCCACCCCAAGCAGATCCATGCCCGATATCGCATATGCCCACCAATTCCTCACGGCGCCGGGCGGCTACCCGAGCCAGTCCGGTTGGGCCGAACCCGATTGGTGCAGCGAGGCTGCAACAGCCGCGGATGCTGCGGCTGCGGTCGATCTGCAGGCCGCGGCGGGGGCATCCGTTCTGAAGGTCACGCTGAATTCCGTGGCCGGTCCGGTATTGAACACCGAGGCGCTGGCCGCAGCAATCGGTCGGGCCCACGAACTCGGCCTACCGGTCGTGGCGCACGCCGAGGGCGCCGGGCAGGCCGATCGGGCCTTCGCTGCGGGAGTCGATGCGTTCGCGCACACGCCGTTCTCGGAACACCTCGCCGACGACCTTCTGACCGCGATGGCGACCAGCATGACTTGGATCAGCACCCTCGACGTTCACGGCTGGGGCACGCAGACCGACGCCTTCGACCTTGCCAGTGACAATCTGCGCCGGTTTCACTGCAATGGCGGTCGGGTGCTCTACGGCACCGACCTCGGCAACGGGCCGCTCCCACTCGGCATCAACCGTCGGGAGATCAGCGCCCTGCTCGGCGCCGGACTGACCACAGACGACGTCCTGGCCGCCCTGTGCCCGCGGGCACCGCTCGGTCTGGCCCTCGCCGACACGCGGGTTACCTTCATTCCGGGCGAGCGCCCACGCGATCCAGACGAATTTACCGAGTGGCTCGGCAGCGCCCGCGCCCTCACCCCCTCAGAACTCGAGGTACTCGAATGACGCCCACCCTTGCCGGAGCAACCGGCCTGGACGCCCAGCTCACCTTCGCGCGCCGAATGGACCGCATCGACGGCCTGGCGCACTACCGCGGCCGTTTTCTCGGCACCGACGCCGGCCCGGAGACCGCCAACCCCCGTTCTTACCTCGACGGCAACTCGCTCGGTCGCCCATTGCGGGCGAGCGCCGAACGCATCGCCAACTTTCTGCAGCAAGACTGGGGCACGCGACTCATTCGCGGCTGGGACGAGCAGTGGATGGAGTTGCCCCTGCAGATCGGCGACGACCTCGGCCGGGCCTGCCTCGGCGCGGCCGCCGGACAGGTGTTTGTCGGTGACTCGACGACCGTACTGCTCTACAAACTGGCCCGCGCCGCGGTAGATTCCCGCCCGAACCGCACCGAGATCGTGGTCGACAGCGATAACTTCCCCACCGACCGCTATATTCTCGAGGGCATCGCGCGGGAGCGTGGCCTCACGCTGCGCTGGATCGACTCCGATCCGGAGGGTGGCGTCACAACCGAGCAGGTGCGCCAGGTCGTAGGGCCGCAGACCTCGCTGGTGCTGCTCAGCCATGTCGCCTACCGTTCCGGCTACCTCGCCGACATGCGGGCGACCACCGCCATCGCCCACGAACACGACGCGCTCGTGCTCTGGGACCTGAGCCATTCGGTCGGCTCGGTTCCGGTACAGCTCGACCTCTGCGACGTCGACCTCGCGGTCGGCTGCTCCTACAAGTACCTGAGTGGCGGGCCCGGCGCGCCGGCCTTCGGCTACGTCAAGAGTGACCTGCAGGATGTGCTGACCCAGCCGATTCAGGGCTGGATGGGAGCGCAGGCCATCTTTGAAATGGGGCCGGAGTATCGGCCGGCCACCGGTATCCGTCGATTCATGAGCGGGACACCCGCCGTGCTGGGCATGCTCGCGATGCAGGACGTGATCGCCATTCTCGACGAGGCGACGATCGAGTCGGTGCGCGCGAAGTCGGTGGCGCTGACCGAGTTCGCAATCGCCCTGGTCGACGAGTGGCTTACGCCCATGGGCGTCACTGTGGCGTCGCCGCGGGAGCAAACGCATCGCGGCGGCCACGTGACGATCAACCATCCGCTCATGCGTCAGGTGACCAGGATTCTGTGGGACAACGATGTGATTCCCGACTTTCGTGCCCCAAACGGGCTGCGGCTCGGGTTGGCACCGCTCAGTACGAGCTTTGTCGAAACCTACGACGGCCTGGCCGCCGTGCGTGACGTGCTGCGTGGCATTCTGCTCGGCCAAAGCGGGCTGAGCCAGTAAACCGGCGGGCCCGGTCGGGCTCGACCTGTAGAATTGTAGTGATTTGCCACGACTAATAGCCCCAGACTGTATGCGGAGTGCCCTGTGCCAACGATCGTCGTCGAAGTAATGCCCAAGGCTGAGTTGCTTGACCCCCAGGGCAAGGCCGTCGCCGGCGCCCTCGGTCGCCTCGGCCAGACCCAGTCAGCGCTGGCCAACGTCACCGGTGTGCGCGTCGGCAAGCGCTTCGAGATTTCCCTCGACGGTGAAACGGATGCCGCGACCCTCGCCGCCGTGCGCGAGCTCGCCGACAGCGTGCTGTCCAATTCCGTGATCGAGGATGTCGTCGGCATCCACGTGCAGGACGCCCCCTCGACAGCGGTCGCCTGATGCGGATCGGCGTCGTCACCTTTCCTGGCTCGCTCGACGATCGTGACGCCGCGCGCGCGATTCGCCTGGCTGGCGCCGACGCTGTCGCCCTCTGGCACGGCGACCACGACCTGCACGGCGTCGACGCGCTGGTACTGCCCGGCGGTTTCAGCTACGGCGATTACCTGCGGGCCGGGGCCATCGCGAGCCTCTCACCGATCATGACCGAGGTCATCGACGCGGCCAACAAGGGCATGCCGGTGCTCGGAATCTGCAATGGATTCCAGATGCTCACCGAAGCCCACCTGCTCGACGGCGGACTCATTCGGAACGACAAGGGCCGCTTCATCTGCCGGGACCAGGGCCTGCGCATTGAGAACAACGCGAGCGACTGGACCAACGGTTTCGAAGCCAACGCCGAAATCGTCATTCCGCTCAAGAACGGCGAGGGCTCATTCATGGCCTCGGCCGAGACCCTCAAAGCGCTTGAGGGTGAAGGCCGCATCGTGGCTCGCTACCTCGACAACCCGAACGGCTCGCTAAACGACATTGCCGGAGTAACCAATGCCCGCGGCAACGTCGTCGGCCTCATGCCGCACCCCGAGCACGCTGTCGAGGCTGGCTTCGGACCCGACACGGACGCGGCGATGGCCAGCGGCGTCGACGGCCTCGTTTTCTTTACCTCGGTGATCGCGCGGGCGCTCGTCGGCGCGTAAGCGCAATCGTGCAGCTAGCCGTTGGCCGCTATGGCGACGACCGCGACCAGGACGAGGCCCATGCCGGCGACCTGCCAGCGACCGACCCGTTCCTTAAGCACGAGCACCGCGAGCAGCACGGTCACGGCCGGGTAGAGCGACACGAGCACCGACACCAGCGACAGCAAGCCACCCTGAAGTGCGTAGAGCAGCGTGATCGTGGCAATGACATCGAGCATCGCCACGAGTACGGCGAAGCAGAGAATCGTCAGCGGCGGCCTGCCCAACTGCCGGGTTCCGGTCGCCACCGCGATGACGATAACGGATGCCACGGTGCGCGCCACGACCAGCGGCCACAGCCCGGTGCCGACCTCGATCTGGTGCGTGAAGACAAAACTCAGGGCGAAGCAGACGCCGGATCCTACCGTGAACCAGCCCACCCGGCGGGTGAACCGCGGAGCATCGGCCCCAGAAACGGTGTGGTCCGCGACACCTTTCGGCTCCCGGCTCACCAAGATCACCGCGACGATCGCCAGCGCAATTCCGGCGTAGGAGATGACCGAAGGCCGCTCCCCGATCAGCACACCCACAATGACCGGAATGCCGGCAACGATCACGGCGGTCAGTGGCGACACTATGCTCATCGGACCCTCGGCGAGGGCGATGTAGAACCACCACATGGCCAAGGCCATCACCAGGCCGGACGCCGCGCCGAACAGCATCGACGGCCACGAGAACTCGCCGTCGACGAAAGCCGCGACGATGGCGATGATCACGGTCGAGATCGGATACGACAGGAGTACGACCCGCAATGCGGCCACGCGGCGGGATGCAATGCCGCCAAGAAAGTCGCTCATGCCGTAGGCCGCGGCCGAGACGAGGGCGAGCACGATTCCGATCACGCCGCGTCCGAGAGGTCGGGGCGGAGCGAAGGCGTGCGCATACGATCACGGTAGCAGCGCGGGCAGCAACCGCTCGACGGCGGTCGGCACCCGTCATGCTGCCGTTTGCTGCCTGTGTCTCGCGCGGGCATGGCGATGTCCCCTGGTTCAAGAGCTGTGAGGGCACTCATGACCCAGGGGCCACGATCGACGTACTTGCGGTTACTTCGCCGGCACGCCCGGTCGAGCGGATGCTACCGGCTCAGCCGCAGCCTCCGGGCAAGCGTGAGTTGCACCATCCGTGTCGAGGGTCTCGGTCAGTAGGTCGTGCTCGATTGCGGTGGCGAGCGGCTTCTCGGTGACGAAGCAGCGCAGGATGACCGCGACCATGATGAGCGGCACTAGACAGAGGAAGACCGGTCAGTGCGTCGTTGTAGCCGCCGATGATGATCTGGCGGGCGGCCTCGGGAAGGTCGCGCACCATGGCCGGGGTGAACGAGTTGACCGCGCCGGCAGCACCGGCGGGCATCCGCTCGGTCAACACCTCGGTCAGACGTGCGGCGAACAGGTTGCCGACCACGGCAGAGCCGATGGAGGCACCAATCTGGCGGAAGTAGTTGTTCGAGGCGGTGGCCGTTCCGACCTGCGAGTTCGGGAAGGAGTTCTGCATGTTTTGCGGCGAACGCTCAGGACTGCGGCGCCTGTTCAGACACGACTGCGACGATGGACATCCCCCTGCCCGCCCCGAGTCGAAAGTCACCATGACCCCGCGCCTGCTGTTTCGTTCCGTCGCCATTGCCGAAGCCATCACGTGGACGCTGCTCATCGCCGGAATGCTCATGAAATATGTGCTGCAGGTCGGTGAGCTCGGGGTGCAGATCGGCGGGTTCCTGCACGGCCTCGTCTTCATCGCCTTCGGGCTGACGGCCGGGTTCGTCGGCGCCAACCAGCACTGGGGCCCGAAGCTCACCGCGATCGCCATGGTCACCGCGATTGTTCCGTTTGTCACGATCTTCCTTGACCGCGGGCTAGAGAAGAATGGCCTGCTCGACGGCGATTGGCGCCGTACTCGCACCGACGATCCCCGTGACCAGACCCGGGTGAGCGCTCTGTTGCGCTGGGCACTGGCCCGCCCGGTGCTGCTCGTGACTGCCATGGCGGTCGCCCTGGTGTCGATCATGGCCACGCTGCTCACACTTGGCCCACCCGGCGGCGCCAGCTAGCCTCTTTCGGGGCAGCGCCCGGTCGACTGAGGGGTGCTTTCGCAGCGAGGTCAGCCGAGCATCGCCGGCTGCTGCGGCGTGATGCCGACGCGGGGGTGGTGGGTGGTTGCGGCCAGCGCGAGAGCAGCATCCGCTTTCTCGAGAGGGAACGTCGTACCCACCAGCGCCGAAAACGGATGCCGATGCCAGCCGCCGCTGAGATAGGTCACCGCCTGCTGCAGATCGGCCGGCGTGTAGTTATGCACACCGCGCAGCGTGATCAGGCGGCACACCATCGACTCCGGGTCGAGCAGCACCGGCTCGCCCGGCGAAACGCTCCCGACCAGCACGACAACTCCGCCGATGCCGATCAGGTCAATGACGGTCTGTATCGCCGTTCCGGCACCGCTCAGTTCCAGGGCAATCGTCGGCTCGGCCGCACCGGCATCCTGCAGCGCCGCGAGCACGCTCGCCACCCCGGTCGGCGACTCGCAGGGTGCACTCGGGTCAGCAACGGCGGCAGCACCGAAGGCCAGTGCAAGCTGTCGGCGCGCAGCATCCGGGTCGGTCACGACCACGAGGGCACCGGCGTCCGTCGCCATGGCGCAGGCCGTCAGCCCGAGCATCCCCGCACCGGTCAGCAGCACCGTGGCTCCGGCCAGCGGCACCAGAGCGGACGCCGCTGCCAGCGCGGCGACGACCGTCGCGGTCGCGCAGGAGGCCGGTGCTAGAACCGACGCCGGAACCTGCTCGTCCACCACCACAATCGCCGTGCCGGCACGCACCTGCACGTGGGTGGCGAAGCTGCCGCTGAGTTCCCAGCCCCGCTGCATCCGTTCGTGACCGTATTTCGCCAGCTCGCGGCAATTTTGCGGGACTCCGCGACGGCAACACGGGCACGTTCCACAGCTCACGATGACCGACCACACCACGCGCTGCCCCACCCGCAGAGGTATTCCATTTGCGGCATATGCCTGGTCGCCGGTCGCGACGATGCGGCCGACCTGCTCGTGGCCGAGCACTAGCGGCTTCGCGGCCGGGCGGTGACCCAACGCCGCATGCACGTCGGATCTGCAAACCGTCACCAACTCGACCTCGACCAGCACGTCACCGGGACGCAGTAGCACTCCTGGCACCGCCACGCACTCCAGCGGCAGGCCGACTCCCGACCAGACCATCGCCTCGGCAGCGCGCGGCAGCACGATCTCGCGGCCGAGCCGGTAGCCGCTCAGCGGCAGTGCATCCCCAGGAGCGGTCGACAGCATCCCGTCCGTCGACGGTGGCCTTGAGTGCGGGTCGGATTGCAACATGACTACTCGATCGTTTCCTCACGCAGGCCGAGCAACTCGGCAAGGTCGGCCACACTGTCAATGACCACGTCAGCCCCGGCAACCTCAAGGGTCTCGGTGTCATGGGTGCCCGTGCGCACGCCGACCACGAGGCCAGCACCCGCGCTCAGCCCGGACAGCATGTCGCTGGCAGTGTCTCCCACGACGACCATCGCGGCGACGCTGGACGTTCCGGTGCGCAACAGGGCGGTGAGCGGCAAGTCAGGATAGGGGCGGCCGCGACCGGCTTCGGCCGGGCACAGGCTCACGTCGATCAGATCGCTCCAGCCGAGCGCGTTAATCAGCATGTCCTGGGTTGCACGGGAAAAACCGGTAACCAGGGCAACTTTCAGGCCGTTGTCGCGCAGCTCCTGAAACAGGTCGGCCGCGCCGTCGACCGCCGTCACCCCGACCCGCTCGACAAGTTCGCCATAGGCGGTTTCAAAAACATTGGTGGCTGCTACGGCCGCCTCTTCGGTGTCTGTGAGTTCGCGAAAGACATCAAGCTTGGACTGGCCCATAGTTTCCCGCACGAAGGCGACGGCCTCGTCCAAGGCGTCGGCGGTGTCGGCGATGCCGCTGCGTTGCGCTGCCAGCACGAAGGCCCGCTCGACGAGGCCGTCATCGCTCACGGTCGTGCCGGCCATGTCAAAGACGACGAGTTCAACCTCGACGTCGTCCGGATCGAAATCATCGAGGTCCAGGTTTGAGTCCAGGTCGAAAGAGAGCGGTGCAGTACTCATGAAGTGCCTTTCAGGGAGGTGATCGGTGAGTCGCTGACAGTAGAAATGACGTGCTCGTCGAGGCCGGTTGTCATCCCGATTCCGGTGGTGGCCGACGCCAGGCGCGGCCAGGTCGTTCTGCAACGGTAGACAGACCACGCCAACAGCCAAGGCAACCCGGGTAACCGGCAGGTGAACGCGCCATGGCAATTGGGCTCCGTGGCACTCGGTCACCGCGCCACCTGCCGGTGAACGCGCCAGCTACACCTGACGCCTCGACCGACACTTTCGTGACATGCACAGTTTCGCGCCAACCCCGAGCGGTATCGTAAATCGCCGCACCCGATCAAAGGAGATCACCGTGTTCACGAGCCCCTACGCTCCAGTCGAGATTCCCGACCTCAGCATTTTCGATTTTCTGTTCGACGATTTGACCGAAGCCGAGCTCGAGCGCACCGCGGTGATTGACGGAGTCACGGGCGCGGCACTTAGCTATCGCACCCTGGTCGACCAGATCAGCCGAGTGGCTGGCGCTCTCTCGGCCCAAGACGTCGGCCCCGGCACGGTCATCGGCCTGCTCTGCCCCAACACACCGGAGTTCACCGCCGTCTTCCATGGCATTCTGCGCGCCGGCGCCACGGTCACCACCATCAACTCGCTCTATACGCCCGAGGATATTGCGCGCCAGCTAGTCGATTCCGGCGCAACTTGGCTCGTGACCGTCTCTCTTTTGCTGCCCGGCGCTCTCTCGGCAGCGCACGCTGCCGGCCTGGCGACGGAGTCGATCGTGGTGATCGATGGCGAGCCCGGGCATTTGTCGCTGGCTGATCTCTTACGAGCGGATGCAGCCCCGCCCGCTCTGAGCATCGACCCAGCCACGCACGTGGCGGTTCTACCGTACTCGTCGGGCACCACGGCGGCGCCCAAGGGCGTCATGCTCAGCCACCGCAACCTGGTCGCGAACGTGCAGCAAGCGCGGGACCTGATCGGCGTCGTGGCCGAGGACAAGGTGCTCGCACTGCTGCCGTTTTACCACATCTATGGAATGACGGTTCTGCTCAACCTCGCCTTCAAACAGCGGGCCGCCCTCGTAACGATGGCGAAGTTCGACTTCGTCGAATTTCTACGAATGATTCAAGATCACCGCTGCAGCTATGTTTTCATCGCGCCGCCGATTGCGGTCGCCGTGGCGAAGCATCCACTCGTCGAAAGCTACGACCTGTCGAGCGTGCACACCATGCTCTCGGGTGCAGCGCCGCTCGACGGCAGCCTCGCCGCGGCCGTCGCCACGCGACTGGACTGCCGCATTCTGCAGGGCTACGGCATGACCGAGGTCAGCCCCGTGAGCCACCTGATTCCGATCGACGCGTCGCACCTCTCGCGAGCCTCGGTCGGGGTGACCGTGCCGAACATGGACTGCAAGCTCATTTCGACCGCAACCGGCGAGGAGATCGAGATGCCCTCAGAGGGGGTGAGCGAGCCCGGAGAACTGCTCGTGCGCGGCCCCAACGTGATGCTTGGCTACCTGAACAACGAGCAGGCCACCCGCGAGACCATCGACTCCGACGGGTTTCTGCACACCGGCGACATCGCCACGGTGAGCGCCCTCGGCGAGGTGACCATCGTCGACCGCAGCAAGGAGCTGATCAAGTACAAGGGCTACCAGATCGCGCCCGCCGAACTCGAGGCGCTGCTGCTCACCCACCCGCAGATCGCTGATGCGGCAGTGATCGGGGCAGCGGATGCCGACGGCCAGGAGATACCGAAAGCCTTCGTCGTCACCGTGGCTGAGTCTGCTGTCACGGCCGAGGAGGTCATGGCGTACGTGACCGAGCGGGTCGCCCCACATAAAAAGGTGCGCGCAGTCGAGTTCATCGAGGTAATTCCGAAGTCGGCCTCCGGCAAGATTCTGCGTAAGGACCTGCGCGCACAGGAGCGTGCAGTGGCGGTTTAGCCGCCACGCCCCCGACGAGCGCCGGTGGCGGGCTCCTACCAGTCAGCCTGAGGTGTGGTGCACTGCCGCCCCAAAATCGGCGGCCAACCGCAATCACCGCGTCGGCCGCCGAGGTCGGCGATGGGTCAGCCGATGCGGATGAGTTTCTTGTTCACAAACTCGCTGGCACCGAAGCGTCCGAGTTCGCGCCCGAAGCCACTTCTTTTCACCCCGCCGAACGGCAGCTCTGCGCTGCCGGCGTCAACGAGGTTGACGTAGACCATGCCGGCCTCGATGCGGTCAGCAACTCGCAGTGCCTGCTCGGGATCGGTCGTGAACAGGTAAGAGCCCAGACCGAAGGGAGTGTCGTTTGCGAGGGTGACGGCGTCATCTTCTGAGACTGCCCGGTAGACGAATGCGACGGGGCCGAAGAACTCCTCATGGTACGTGTCGTTGTCTGGTGTGACGTCGGTGAGCACGGCCGATGGGTAGAAGGTGCCAGACCGTTTGCCCGTGCGCGCCAGCGTCGCTCCCTGCGCGACTGCGCGCTCGACCTGCTCCTCGAGGTGCTCGGCCGCGCCGAGGGACGAAAGGGGTCCGTAGTCTGCCCCGGGGACGGTCGGGTCGCTGGGAGAGCATGCCAGGATGGCGGCGGTGAATTTCTCCGTGAACTCATCGTAAAGTCCATCGATCACGATGAATCGCTTGGCGGCGTCGCAAGCCTGCCCGCCATTGCGGAGGCGACCGGCAACGGCGGCATCCACGGCGGCGGCCATGTCGTCGGTGCTTAGCAGAATGAACGGGTCTGATCCGCCCAGCTCCAGCACGACCTTCTTGAGGTGGCGACCGGCCACCTCGGCAACGGCCGCGCCGGCGCCCTCCGAACCGGTGAGGGAGACGCCCTGCACCCGCGGGTCGGCGATGATCGTGGCGACCTGCTCGCTGTCCGCGTACACATTGGTATAGGCGCCAGCCGGGAAGCCTGCGTCGTGAAAGATTTGCTCAATCGCCGCGGCCGACTCCGGGCACTGCGACGCATGCTTGAGGATGATCGTGTTGCCCGTCATGAGGTTCGGTGCGGCGAAGCGTGCAACCTGGTAATACGGAAAATTCCACGGCATGACACCGATAAGCACACCGAGCGATTTGGAGCGCATGAACGCGGAACCCTCGCCGCTGAGAAGGGTGATTGGTTCGTCCTTCAGAAATTCCTGCGCGTTGTCGGCGTAGTACCGGTAAATGTCGGCGGCATAGTCGACCTCGCCGAGCGCTTGATCGACAGGCTTACCCATCTCGCGCACGATCATGGCCGCAAGCTCGTCGCGGCGCTCCTCATGTAAATCACCAACCCTGCGCAGGAGTGCGGCCCGCTCGTCTGTCGAGGAATTCCGTGACCAGTTGACGTGCGCCCCGTCCGCCGATGCGATGACCTGCTCGAGTTCATCACTCGAAATCTGGGGGTACGTCTTGATGGTCTCGCCTGTGGCGGGGTTGATAACGGCGTGGTGGCTCACGAGCCACCTCCTTTCACGGGGCTACTGGTCCGGAGGAAATCACGTAATACGAGCCAATCATGTTCGCGGAAATTGTCAAGGCTAAGGAGGCCAGTGGAGTTGAGGCGCTAGTTTCAGCGCGTGCTGTCTTCTAATGACGGGCAGCTGCAGACCAAGCGTTGGCTCTGGACCTTATTCCGAGCTGCGCCAGAGACTTCTCGAAACCTGTACGCGATGCAGCCAATCGAAGAGAGCCGAGTCCCACAAACTGGGGCTCCTGTTCCAGGCAAGTGTGTGCGGCGCTGGGGGTGGCATGACGAGCTCGACCAGGCCAGTGTGGGCATCCACGAACTCCCGCGACAGGGCGATCGGAACGGAGAGGTCGCCAAAACTGCGCAGTACCAGCGGTGGGACGTCGAGGTCGGAGCTGTTGTCGATCCAGCCCTAAAATTTTCGACTGACGATGCTACGTTCGCTCCGGCGGATCACGGTGAGGATCGAGTTGCGGCTTGTTGATGTCATTATCGTTATGTCCGCTACAGATGGCGGCGCGCTATTGAATGCGCTGGCTAGATATTGCACTTAAAAAATGGGCCGTGGTTGTCCGTCTGGAGCATGACCGAGCCAGGCGAAGAGTATCAGCACAAGCGCGGTACCCGACAACACCCCATCTAAGAGGCCGGCGGGCAGCAAAAAGACCATCAATATTAGCGTCACGATGCAATTGACGAGGGAAAGCCCTAGTCCCCACAGCTGGTTCCGCAGCAGCCCGACCGCCCCGAGGACTCGTAGGACCGCGAAAATCCCGCTCATAGCCATTATGAGATAGAGATTGTCTTGCAAATAAGGAAGGGCGAAAACATAGGCATGTTCGGCAATAGATGCCTGCGGGATTTTGAGAACGAGGAGAACAAGAACTCCAATGAAAACGACCCCTTCCATAAGCACACCCTGAACAAGGAGCAACCCGGCCGCCCACCGATACTGCCGTCGCTGAGTTATATCCATTCCGCAACCTTAGCGGCCGCTTAGGGGACGAATAAAATAAGCGTAAGACGGGATCTCCGCGACTGAAGCCACGTCAATAGTTTGGAGCTGCTAAGTGGACTTGTCCGCCCGATCAAGGAACGTATCGATAATGCGCCGGAATGCTGCTGGCTGCTCAACCCACGGATAGTGTCCGCACGCTTCGACCGTCGCGGAGGCTCCCGCGGGAAACAAATGTGCCAGCGCCCGCACTGGTGCAAGGCCCACGAGGCAGTCCTCTGTCCCAGAAATCACCAGCACAGGGGCCGTCATCTCGCCTAGCCGTGCCGCGATGTCGTGTGGTGGAACGACGTCAAAAAATGCCGTCGCGGCGGCAAAGCTCCAGCGTCCGATTTTGGCGTGCGATTGTTCCGCGTCATCCCAATTGGCGTAACCAACGGCTGCTGAGTTCTGCTGCCAGGCGTTGAAAGCATCGTCATCGGATGTTTGCGGCCCGGCGTGCAAGGCCAACAGTGCCGCGTCGAAAGCGGAGTCTCCGCGCCGTTTCTCGATGAGAGTGTCAGCGTCCGGCGGCTCTTCAACCAAGTATTCTGCCGGCGGGGTGATCAGCACCAAGGCGGCAACGAGGTGCGGAAATTGCGCGGCGTACGCGATGGCCAGCCTTGTTCCGGCCGAGTGGGCGACGAGCACAACGCGCTCCAGGCACAGATGAACACGGAGCTGCTCCACGTCGTCAGCTTGCCCCCACCACGACCCGCGCTCCGCCGAACTGGGCGCTGTGGTCAGACCGACGCCGCGCAGGTGAGGCACGATCAGCCGGTGCTTATCGCTGAGTCCGGCCAGGTCGCCCAGGTAGCTGGGGTGGCGGGCCGCGCCTCCGGCTAGGAGGATGATTGGAAATGCGGCATCGGCACGCGCAATGTCATCGTAGTGAAGCGCGAAACCGTCGGAGCTTTCGTAGCGGGGCATGGCTCGACGCTACAGGAACCCTGGAGCCACCTCTTTTTGTTCGCAGCCAACGTCAACGAAAACGCTCCTCATCGAATTGTTGAACGCCACTGTCCATGCTCCACGCGGCGGCAAACGGCATCAGGGTCTCGATGGCGACGACGCGCACTCCCGCGGCGGTCGGGAGCAGCACCCGGATACCGGGGTAGTAGTCAAATAGAACCTGCCGGTCCCGCCCGCACGGGCCGACAACACCGCGCCCGTGATTGCCAACGGCCACGATTGTCGTGATGCCTCGCCCCCCGTTCGCGCGAGCGGCGCCGAGCGCGACCAGTTCGGCGCACGGTCCACCCGTGAAGTGAAACAGATTGACCCCGGCGAACATGCGCCCGTCCGCGTCACGAACGGCCGCGCCCATCGTGTGCGCGCCGTCTTCATAAGGGCCAGCATCCGTGTTCGCGTCGATCGCCCGCCGGGCGAGCTCGATGAGCTCAATGTCTTCGGCGGTCGGAACTTCAAGTTCAGCAGCGGCGTACATGAGGGCAATCCTACGGATCAAGGCGAATCGCAACGACGGACCCGCATCGGTTTACCGGACCAGCGCACTAGCTTCGGCGGGCGGGCGGGCGGATGACCGGTCGCAGCACAACCTGTGTCAACACGATTAGACGGGATGATGAATGTAAACTATCGGTCCTCATCCGACGTTTCGGAGATCGATCGTGACTAGGTTCACCGCTGGATCAGCGCTGGATCAGCGCGCAAACCTATTGGGCGCCCGTGCGATCACGCGCACGGCAGGACGCAGCGATTGAAAGCTCACGCAACTTCGGGGTGTACGAGACCGTGTCCAACAGGCAGGTCGCCTACGCGCGCGTAATCACCGACGGTGTCATGCTTGCCTGGCTCTGCCATGTCTCCGTTGACCCAGCAGTTCGCGGTCACGGCATTGGCAAGGCCCATTGCGGGGATCCTCGAGGAATGCGATCCTCTGGGCCTGAGGCGCATCGCCCTCTCGACCAACGATGCACACGGCTTGTATTTTAATCTCGGGTTCACCGCTTTGAACACCCCGAAGACGTGGATGGAGCGCATCGTCGACCCCGGCGTGTAGCTTACAAAAGACTATCTGCTGAACGCATGAGGCCCTCTTGACAGTTGGGCTGGCTCCGCTTTTCGCAACCGATATCGTGGAAAAATACTCCCACTGACCCCTTCGACTCCCCAAGATCTGAAGGCCGTGACCGAGTCCCTCCGCGTCGCTGATCTCACTCTCAGCGGGCTCGATTCGCCCTCTGTACAGTTGTGGACCGCCCGTGACACAGAAAGTGACCGCAGCGTGGCCGTGGATCCGGCCTTTCGTGGTCAGGGCGTGGGCCTCACATTGGCACGCTTTGCTCTTGATCGCGCAGCCGAAGCAGGAGCAGGAGCAGGAGCAGGAGCAGGTCGAGCCTGGCTTTTTAGTCGACGTTCTGGCCCGTTCTGGCAGAAAGTCGGATTTGTTTCAGCAGATAGCGACGAGCTCGCGGTTGCGCTCGCGTCAACGCATCAGGTGCGCCTCTTCTTCTCTGAAACCGGACAGCTCCAACGCGAGGTCGCCTGGAGTCGACTCCTCGAACGACGTTGACTGCCGGAGCGGGGGGAAAAGTAAGCAACAGTTATTGCGCAACAGTTATTGCGCAACGACTATTGCGCAATAACTGTTGCTCTTATAGCTTTATCGGTATGACCCGCCGCGACGCTTCACGCACCACGCTCAGCTCGGCTGCCTCCATGCGGGTTCTCGCGCATCCGACCCGGCTACGTCTGCTCGGTCTGCTTCGCGAGCGCGGCCCGCAGACGGCCACCCAGCTCGGTGACATCGTCGCTGAGGCCCCCGGCACAATCAGTTACCACCTCGGAAAGCTTGCTTCTATCGCCCTGATCGAGCCCGCTGAGGCTCAGAGAGCCGACCACCGCGAACGTTGGTGGAAGGCCATGACCCTTCTGACTAGCTGGGAGCCCGCCGATCTGCTCGACGACCCCGACAAGCTGGCGGCGTCCTCTGTTCTGCAGAAGTCCATTGCCCAGGCCTACGCCGCCCGTTTCACCGATTACATCGACGCGACACCTACCCTGCCGCGTGATTGGGTCGCCGCCGGCGCCAGCGGTGACCGGAGTCTTCGTCTCACCGTCGACGAGCTGGGCACTATGCGGGCCGAGCTCGAAGCCTTCGTCGACCGTTGGGTCGACGCGAGCGTCGCCCACAACTCCGCCACGGCCGATGGCGCCGAGCACGTGGTGCTCGTCTACCAGGCCTATCGCCGTCCCTGACTAAGACCGCCGATGAGGAGGAATGTCAAGGATGCGCGGCCTCGCGACCGTCGCGAAACCGGCGCCCTCTCGGCGTTGCTGGCCGCCCACGCGATCTCACAAACGGGCAACGTGATCACGGCCTTCGCCATCCCCTTCTACGTTCTCGCACTCGGCGGGTCGGGCGTCGAGGTGGGAATCGCGGCATTCTTCGCCACCGCCCCGGTCGTGGTCGGCGGGGCGCTCGGCGGGGTCGTCGTCGACCGAGTGGGTCACCGACAAGCGGCGATCGTTGCGGACCTCGTGAGTGGCGCCACCGTTCTGGCCATGCCGGTGCTGGCGCTGACAGTAGGGCTGCCATTTTGGGCGCTTCTCATCCTGGTGTTCGCGGGCGGACTTCTCGACACCCCGGGCCAGACCGCCCGACGCGTCATGCTGCCCGGGCTGACGATGCGGGCGGGCGTGCGAATCGAGCAGAGTGTCGGGCTCCTCGACGGTTCTGAGCGTTTAGCCAAGCTGATCGGCGCCACAATCGCCGGGCTTCTCGTCGCGCTTTTGGGACCGGTCGTGGCCCTCTTCGTCAACGCGGCAACATTCGCCGTTTCGGCGCTGTTGACCTGGGCGTTCGTGGCAGCCGCGCCCGCCGCCGCCAGGCTCAGCAACGAAAGTGCTGACGCATCCCACACCTCCTATTGGGCCGACTTGGCCGAAGGCTTCCGCTTCGTCCTCCACGACCCGCTGATGCGGTTGGTCGTTGGCCTCGTGCTGGTCACAAACCTGCTCGACGCCGCACGCGGGTCGACCCTGATGCCCCTGTACGCGAACGATCATTTAGGCGGCGCCGCCGCGCTCGGCCTGCTGGTCGCGGTCCTGGGCGGTTGCGCCCTGGTGGGCAACGTGGCCTTCGGCTTCGTCGCTCACCGGATGCCCCGGCGCGTGACCCTCTCGGCCTGCTTCGCCTTGGCTGGCGGCCCATCGAGCGCCGCCTTCGCCGTCGGTGCGCCGCTGCCCGTGCTCGTCGCAATGACCGCGCTCTCGGGTCTGGCGGCTGGAGCGATCAACCCGATCCTCGGCGCGGTGGAACTCGAACGCGTTCCCGAACACATGCGCGGCCGGGTGTTCGGCCTGATCAACGCCGGTGCGTGGGCGGGTGTGCCATTCGGCGCCCTGCTCGGCGGCATCGCCGCTGACACGATCGGCCTAACAGTCGCCTTCGGCATCGTCGCGATCGTCTACACGCTCGTCACACTGAGTCCATTGTCCGGAGGAGCTTGGCGACAAATGGAACGGCACCCGGCCGTGGGGGTCGGGGCCATCAGAAAAGGATGACGGTCTCTCATGGCCATCCTCAAGGGGTGGATCGACCGAGTCTTTGTCATGGGAGCTGTTTTTGGCGGCGATCACGGCCTCTTCGACCAAGCGGTCCTGGTCGGCCGCAAAGCAGTTCTGCTCATCACTACCGGAGGATCACCGGACTCGTTTGGTCAAGACCGCCAATTCGGCGCCTCACCACGCACCTATTCCACATACATCTTGGAATGCCCCGCTTCGTCGGCGACGACGTTCTGGAACCGATCGTCACGCACGGACCAGCACACCTGGACGTCTGCAATCGCACGGCCGCACTCTCAGCGGTTCATGACGCGTTCGAACACATCGCGACACGAGCCGCCTTACCGCTCGATACGCCCGTCCGAGATTTAGCGCTCTAGCAAGAGCGCTCACTTTCCACTCCGGAATCCGCAAGTAGCGGCGTGCATTGCGCCCTCCCCACTCTCGCAACGACCTTGGAGGAACCCTCTCTGGTGCTGCCTGGTCAGTCGATCACTGCCGCCACGACTTCGATTTCAACGAGCTGATCCGGGTGGCCGAGGGCAGTAACACACAGTCGTGTGCTTGGAGCGTCATGGGCGCCGAATGCTTTGCGACGCTGGCTCACACTGGCCCGTAGGCCGAACCTCTGTCGACACCATCCTGAGCTGGATCGATCTACTCAAGGTCCACGACTGGCTGTCTACGGATGAGTTCTGGGCCCCTGGTCGCTCCCTAGAGACCGTTCAGCGTGCAGCCGACGGCTCTCTGAATTTTGAGGTCTACGACAACACTGGTCAGCTCAGCGGATGCTTCTCTCCACGCTGGATCCGCACGGCCTTTACAAGCAAGCGGGATACGTGCCGTTTTCGGAGCCACACAAACTAATGAGCTCACTCCCTGCGAGCCCAGGGCCCGCGAGGTAGGAAATCTGACGGGCTGTCTCCCGATGCAACACCTCAGGATCAGCCCCGTCTAGAGCGTTCATGATGAGCCGGCCGTGTCCACTGCCGCGGACCATGGCCGTGAACTCCCAAGGATTCTCACCAAGCTCGTAGGACGAGAGGTAAAGGCGTATGCCCTCATTGTCCCGCCTCCGACGGGGACGGCGGTCGGGATCTGGCTCAGCGCGCCAGAGAGGCAGCTTCGTGCCGATGCGGGGTCCACACGTAGGGTGTCGTGGTCGTGAGAGTACTGAATCCGAGCCGCCTGAGGATGGGTTCGCTGTCGTCGGATGCGTCCACCTGGAGGTACTTCACACCTCGATCATGTGCGATTTGAGCTCGCCGCGCGACGAGCGCTTTGTAGATTCCTTTTCCTCTCCACGCAGGAAGGGTTGAACCGCCCCACAACCCAGCAAAATCCGTACCCTCCTTGACGATGAGCCACGCGGCAGAAACGACGTGGTCGCCGGCTTCAGCGAAGAAAACGACAATGTTGTCCGGCGAGGCTTCTATCTGCTTGAAAAGGTCGTCCGCAAGCCAGCTGAAATCCTCGTTCCAGACTGCCGATTCCATCTGTGAGATTCGCTCGAGGTCGCTTCTCGCGTGAACCGTTCGCAACACAACCCCCTCGGGCAGTACCGTAGCGACGGCCATGAGCTCCGCGTCGCCGACCATGATGGTCTCGACTTCCTCTGGAATGAAGCCAGCTTTCTTGAGGTGCTCAGGGATGTCCGGCGGGTGATCATGACCCCTGGTCTTCCACTCCACAGCTTCACCCCGGCGGGCGAAGAAGTCCCGATTTTCCATGATGAGGCGGTCCAATGCCACGCCGCCGACGTGCAGCGTCTGTGCGGTCTCGATGAAGCCGCGGTTCTGCCCTGCAACGCGCAAAAGGCGTCCGTCGCTGTGGAATTCCTGTCCTGCCGGCGGGTGCTCCGGCACCTGCAGTCGAAGCTGGGCGTCGTACAGGGCCAGAAGCCGAGTCTTCGTTGTCATCGTGATGAGCCTAAGTGGGCCGCGTTGCAGATCGTTCCCTCGACCGCCGTTCGCTGCGATCTGGGTGCGGTGAGTAGCTGATACATGAGGTGGTCTTGCCACCGACCCGCTATTTTCAGGTATTCGGGTGCCGTTCCATAACGCACGAAGCCCACGCGTTCGAGGACTCGTTGAGAACGCGCGTTCGGGATCAGTGTCTCAGCCTGAACCCTGTGCAGGCCCAACTCTTTGAATGCCAACGCGGTCATTGCTCGAACTGCATCGGTGGCATAGCCACGTCCGTTGCTCTCTTGGGCGACCCAGTAACCCATGTTGCACGACTGAAAGGCGCCGTAAGTGATGCCACTGAACGTGATCTGACCTACAACCTGCGCATCCTCGTCGAGAATCACGTGTGGCAAGGCCTCGCCCCGGCTCTGCCGAGCGAGCGCTTTTTCGACTTCCGCCTGCTGACCGGCCACCGTGAAGTAGGGATCCGCGCGGACTGGGTCCCACGGAGCAAAGAAGGGCCGGTCAGCTAGCTGAAGGTCGGCAAGTCGCTCTACATCGTTGACGGATATGAGACGAGTAGTCGCAGACATTCATGAATGCTCCCACACGGTACTCAAATCATCCGAACCCGCAAAGAGGACAGTGACCAGGGCACCCGAACACGCACGCGGCGCCATAGGTGATTCGCAGAGTTTCAATGCCGTCCCACCATCGCCCGTTCGCTGCCTGCGGACGGGGTCGAGGCGACCGGTAGACTTGCCGGGTCAAGCATCCGCTATCTCGGGGAGAATTCCACACGTGACCGCTGTTTCCAAAACCTCTTCCCACGGCGTCGCCGACACCGTTTCCAACGCCATTGCGACGCCGGAGAAGGAGCAGCCCTACGGGGCGCTCGGGCTCAAGGCCGACGAGTACGCGAAGATTCGCGAAATTCTAGGTCGCCGCCCAACATCGGGCGAGCTGGCCATGTACTCCGTCATGTGGAGCGAGCACTGCTCCTACAAGAGCTCCAAGATGTATCTGCGCCAGTTCGGCGAGAAAGTCACCCCCGCCATGAAGAAAAACCTCATGGTCGGCATGGGCGAAAACGCCGGTGTGCTCGACGTCGGCGAGGGCTGGGCCGTCACCTTCAAAATCGAATCGCATAACCATCCCTCGTACATCGAACCGTTCCAGGGCGCCGCGACCGGCGTCGGCGGAATCGTGCGCGACATCATCTCGATGGGTGCCCGCCCGGTCGCTGTCATGGACGCCCTGCGCTTCGGGGACATTAACGACCCCGACACCGCCCGCGTCGTGCACGGCGTGGTCTCGGGCATCAGCTTCTACGGCAATTGTCTCGGCCTGCCCAACATCGGCGGCGAAACCGTGTTCGACCGGGTCTACCAAGGCAACCCGCTGGTCAACGCTCTGTCGGTCGGCGTGCTGCGGCACGAAGACCTGCACCTTGCCAACGCCCGCGGCGTCGGCAACCAGGTCGTGTTGTTTGGAGCCCGCACCGGTGGCGACGGCATCGGTGGGGCATCCATTCTCGCCTCGGATACCTTCAGTGCCGGCGGGCCCACCAAGCGACCAGCGGTGCAGGTCGGCGACCCGTTCGCCGAGAAGGTGCTGATCGAGTGCTGTCTCGAGCTGTTCGCGGGCAAGCTCGTCGAGGGCATTCAAGACCTCGGAGCCGCCGGAATCAGCTGCGCGACGTCGGAGCTCGCCTCCAACGGCGACGGCGGCATGTTCATCGAACTCGAGAAGGTGCTGCTGCGCGACCCCACGCTCACCGCCGAAGAGATTCTCATGAGCGAGAGCCAGGAGCGCATGATGGCGATCGTCACACCCGAAAAGCTCGAGGGCTTTCTCGCCGTCACGAAGAAGTGGGATGTCGAGACCAGCGTGCTCGGCGAGGTCACCGATACCGGCCGGTTGATCATCAACTGGCACGGCGAAGAAATCGTCAACGTACTGCCACGCACCGTCGCCGTCGATGGCCCGGTCTACGAGCGTCCGCTCGCCTACCCGACCTGGATCGACGCCCTGCAGGCCGACACCGCCGCCGTGCTGCCGCGCGCGCTCGACGGCGAGACCCTGCGCGAGCAGTTCCTCGACCTGCTCGGCTCGCCGAACCTCGCCGACCCGAGCTGGATCACCGACCAGTACGACCATTACGTACAGGGCAACACTGCTCTGGCTTTTCCCGACGACGGTGGCATGATCCGCGTCGACGAGGAGAGCGGCCTCGGCTTCGCGATCGCCACGGATGCGAACGGCCGCTACTGCCAGCTCGACCCGTACCGCGGCGCGCAGCTCGCCCTGGCCGAGGCCTATCGCAACGTCGCCGCGACCGGCGCGGTTCCAGCCGGCGTCAGCGACTGCCTCAACTTTGGCTCCCCCGAGAACCCCGAGGTCATGTGGCAGTTCCGTGAGGCCGTCACAGCCCTCGCCGACGGATGCCTCGAGCTTGAGATCCCGGTCACCGGCGGCAACGTCTCGTTCTACAACCAGACCGGTGACCAGCCGATTCACCCGACCCCGGTCGTGGCCGTGCTCGGCGTGATCGACGACGTCGCCCGCCGCATCCCGAGCGGCTGGCAGGACGACGGACACAACATCTACCTGCTCGGCGAGACCCGGCTTGAGCTCGACGGGTCGTCCTGGGCCGGTGTGGTGCACAACCACCTCGGTGGTCGTCCGCCGGTTGTGGATCTCGGCCGCGAGAAGGCCCTCGCCGGACTGCTGCACGCCGCGGCGAAGGAAGCGCTCATCGACAGTGCGCACGACCTCAGCGAGGGCGGGCTCGCCCAGGCCCTCGCCGAAGCCGTGATGCGATTCGGGGTGGGCGCGCGGGTCTGGCTGGGTGACATTCTGGATCGGGACGAGGTAGACGCATCCACTGCCCTGTTCTCTGAGTCGGCCGGTCGAGTCATCGTAAGCGTGCCGCGCGAAGACGACGTGAAGTTTCTCGGTCTGTGTGCCGGCCGGTACATTCCGGTGCTGCGCATCGGCGTGACCGACGCTACCCTGCACGCCCTGGAGGTGCAGGACGTCTTCTCAGCCTCCCTGTCCGGCATGCGTAATCGTCACCAGTCTGCTCTCCCCGCCGCCTTCGCGTAGCTTCTCTCCCCAACTGCGCGCGAAATGGGTTGCGCAGTCGACCTGTGAATAACCCGGCACGCACCACGAATCGGGGGCATGCTCTGCGACATGAAACGTGCCACTGGGATTTCCCCACGACTCGCGAGTCGAGGATTAGCGTTTCGTGAGGGTTGCGCGTCGCGTGTACGGTCGACACTTGGTGCCCGTTGTCTACTATTCTCGGACTCGATGACCTGATCCAAATCGGGGATGCGCTCGTGTGCCGGCAGCATCCGCTCGCCACGATGGCAGACCTGTGCAGCCGTGCACCGACGGCAATCCGCAAGGTGGAAACGGTGCTCCGTGCTGCCGACTGGCGCCCGGTCTCTGAGCTCCTCGCTCCGCCCCGTCTCGCGGAAGCGGGTGAAGTGGTGCTTCGAGGTGGCTGAAGCAACACTTCACCCGCTTTCGCGGGGCGTATTAGAGGAAGGGCTCACCGATGAGCGTCTCGGCTCGCTCCCAGAGTTTGGCGGCCACGGCGCGGTCGCGGGAGGTGCGGGTGGCGGGCTGGCGCACGGGGCGGCCGCGGGTGAGCAGGCGCGGGCCGAAGTAGTCGCCGCCGTGGGCATCCGGGTCGATAGCGGCTCGCACGGTCGACCAGGCGCCGTGGTGCTTTCCCTGCGCGCCGACCACGGTTTGCGCACCGTCAATCACCCGCTTGATTGGCGAGACCCTATTAACACCGGGAATGGTCGGAGTCAGCCCCGAGATGGAATATCCCGGCTGCGCCACGAGCGATTGCACCATTCCGGCACCGTTCGCGCGTAACCGCCGGTCAAGCTCGAATCCGAACACCTGCATGGCAATCTTGGACTGCGCGTACGCCTTCCACCCGTTGTAGGTCGTGGCGAGCTGCAGATCGTCGAGGGGGGAATCCATCAGCCGGGAAATCAGCGACCCGAGCGACACCACACGGCTGCCGGGCGTGCGGCGCAGCGCCATAAGGGTGCCCGCGGTGAGGGCAAAATGCCCCAGAAAGTTCGTCGCGAAGATGAGCTCGTTGCCATCGAGGCTGACCTGCCGGTCCGCAGACGGGTGCACGATTCCGGCGTTCAGAATCAGACCGTCAAGACGCGGCAGAGCCCGCATGGTCTCGCTGACCTCACGCACCGACTGCAGGTCTGATACATCCAGCTGCAGCACAGAAACGGATGCCCCGGGCGTGCGATCGCGGATGGCCGCCGCCGCGGCATCCGCTTTCATCAGGTTGCGGCAGGCCAGAATGACGTGTGCGCCAGCCCCAGCGAGTTGCTCACTGGTGAAGTAGCCAAGGCCCGCGTTGGCGCCGGTGACTACAAAGGTCTTGCCGCTCTGGTCGGGCAGGGAGCGCGGATCCCAGCTCACGCTACTGACCACACTGTGCCCAGGGCGCGGCGCCCAGCCTGGCCAGGTCGAGTTTCGCCGGTGCCGCTTCTCACAGAAGAGATCAGGCCGCCACACGATCACGACGCCGGGCTCGGTGCATGCGCGGTCGGCGGGTGCGGCACCGGTTGCGTCGCAGCGGGCACAGTCACCGACCCAGATGGAACTCCGGCCGCAGCCCCAGCGGCGCGCCCCAGCACGACCGGGTCTCCGCCGGCGATTTTTACGTGGTGGTGGATCACCTCGGCGATGATGAAATTGAGGAACTTCTCGGCGAACGCCGGGTCGAGGTGGGCCTCTTCGGCGAGGCCGCGCAGGCGGTCGATCTGCATCAGCTCGCGGGCCGGGTCGGCGGCGGGCAGCCCGTGGGTAGCCTTCAGGCGGCCGACTTGCTGGGTGAATTTAAACCGCTCGGCCAGCAGATGGATCAGCGCCGCGTCAATATTGTCGATACTTTCGCGGATGCTGTGCAGCTGGTCAATCGCGTCCGCGCCGGCGCCGGCGGGTAACTCCTCGTGTACGGCCATGGTTTCACGATAATGCATGCTGCACGCGTCACACGGATGCCGCCGCCTCCCTACCGCGCGCCCCGAACCACCCGAGCCGCAACCGTTTCTGCGTCAGCAGGATGCCCACGAGCACCAGCAACGCACCGCTCGGTTCGTGCCAGGAGAACGTTTCGGAGAGCACGAGCACCCCCAGAATCACGCCGACGACCGGCGTCACGTAGGTCACCGTGGACGCGTTGGTCGGGCCCCAGGCACGCAACACGTTGATGTTCCAGATGTAGGCGACGCCGGTGCCGAGCGCGCCCAGCGCGAGCAGGCACAGCACGATCGGCACGGTGAGCGCCACCGGGATCCACGCGATCACAGGGGTGAGCAGCAGCATGATGAACCCGGCAATGCCGATGTTGAGAAAGGCGAAGGTGCTGCCGGCAATTGGCCGACCGCTCAAAAAGCGGCGGGTATAGCTGAAGGTGAAGCCGTAGCAGATGGCGGCGCCGAGACAGGCGAGCTGGCCCCAGAGATCGCCGGTGAGGGAGGAATACTGCCACGGACCGATGATCACCACGACGCCGCTGATGCCGACCACGATTCCGGCGACCTGCGCCCGCACGAGTTTCTCCACTCGAAACACCAGGGTCGCCATCAGCGCCGTCATGATCGGGGTGACCGCGTTGTAGATGCTCGCGAGGCTCGACGACACGTACTGTTCGGCCCAGGCGAACAGCAGGTGGGGAATCACACATCCGCTGATCGCAATCACCAAGAAGTGCAGCCAGACCACGGGCTCGCGCGGCAGCACCGGCCCATTGCCCACGCGCGGCCGGTTCACAAGCACGATCAGGCCGAGGGTGAGTCCGCCGAGTACGAGCCTGGACCAAGCGACCTGCCCGAAACTGACGCCGTCGAGCGCGACCTTCATGAACAGAAAACTGGAGCCCCAGATCAGTCCCATCCCGAGAAATTGCACGGTGATGAGGGTCTTGCTGGCGGCAGGCGTTGGGGGCACGGTTCGAGCCTATAGCGGGCCCAACCGGCCGCGCGGCCGTCTGAGCGCAACGTCTGAAATGCGCCGAACAATGGCAGCTGATGCCGGACCAGCACGCGCCCTCTGTGGCTAATTCAGGAAATCCGGCCCACTTGCTACTAGGAACCCGCATGGTTCCGGGGGCGCCCACGCCCGCCCGACCCGCTCATCCTGAATTAGCCACCAGCGCCGCGGGACCTCGCCACCTGGACGCGCCAGGCGGCTGCCGGCCGACCGGCACCCCCTCGGTGGCTAATTCAGGAAAACGGGCACACCAGCCGCCCTGGAACCCGCATGGTTCCAGGGCAGCTACGCCCGCTCGACCCGCTCGTCCTGAATTAGCCACCCAGCGGCCCCCTCACGAAGACGAATGGCTCGCCTACTGCGAGGTGTCGGCCTCGGCGTTCTGCTCGGCGTCGAAACCGGGCACCGCACCAGTCGGCTGCGGGGGACTCCCGGGCACGTCCGGCGCACGTCCGGTTGCCGGGCGGAAGCTACCCTGCGGACCACCGCCGGTCACGGCGTAGCGCTGCCGGGCCACCGCCATAGCCGGCCGCGAACACCTCGGGACGAGCGATGGCGCGGTGCAAGTTGGGCAGCACCGCGCTGCCGAGCGGTTGCAGCTGCACAAAACGACCGGTCAGGGTCAGGGAATGGGGTCTCAGGGCGGTCACCCGCCCAGTGTGGCAGGTCAACCCCGAACCGGGTAGACGAGCCTGCGGCTTTAGTCGATCAGGTCGTGCCGCACCACGATGGCTTCACGGCCCGGGCCGACGCCGATCGCCGACATGCGCGATCCGCTCATGGCTTCGAGGGCGAGCACGTAATCCTGCGCGGCCTGCGGCAGCTCCTCGAACGTGCGCACACCGGTTATGTCCTCGGTCCAACCGGGGTAGTTCTCGTAGATCGGCACGGCGTGGTGAAAGTCGCTCTGCGAGACGGGCACCTCGTCGACGCGCACGCCGTCGACCGAGTAGGCCACGCAGACCGGAATCTCGGCCAGGCCGGTGAGCACGTCGAGCTTGGTGAGCACGAAGTCGGTGACACCGTTGATGCGCGCAGTGTAGCGGGCGATCGGGGCGTCATACCAGCCGCAGCGACGCGGGCGACCGGTGGTAGTGCCGAACTCGAAGCCGTTGACGCGCAGGTATTCGCCGGAATCGTCGAACAGCTCGGTCGGGAATGGTCCGCTGCCGACCCGGGTGGTGTACGCCTTGACCACGGCGATAACTCGGTCGATGCGATTCGGGGCGATACCGGAACCGGTGACCGCGCCGCCCGACGTCGCGTTCGACGAGGTCACGAAGGGGTAGGTACCGTGGTCGACGTCGAGCATGGTAGCCTGGCCGCCCTCGAACAGCACGGTTTTGCCCGCCGTCAGCGCCTGGTGCAGCAGCAACGCGGTGTCGGTGACCATCGGGCGCAGGCGTTCGGCATAACCGAGCAGCTCGGTGACGATCTCCTCAGTCTCGATGGCGCGACGGTTGTAGACCTTGACCAGCATGTGGTTCTTCTGGTCGAGGGCGCCCTCGACTTTCTGGCGCAGAATATTCTCGTCGAACAGGTCCTGCACGCGAATGCCGACGCGGTTGATCTTGTCGGCGTAAGCCGGGCCGATGCCACGCCCGGTCGTGCCGATCTGGCGTTTTCCAAGAAAACGCTCGGTGACCTTGTCAAGGGTGCGGTGATACGCGGTGATGACGTGCGCGTTGAGGCTGACCTTGAGCCGGGAGACGTCGACACCGCGCTCGATCAGCGCGTCGAGCTCTTCGAACAGCACCTCGACGTCGACGACGACGCCGTTTGCGATGACCGGGGTGACGCCGGGGCTCAGGATGCCGGAGGGCAGCAGGTGCAGCGCGTACTTCTCATCACCGATGACCACTGTGTGCCCGGCGTTGTTCCCGCCGTTGAACTTGACGACATAGTCGACCCGACTGCCGAGCAGGTCGGTGGCTTTGCCCTTGCCCTCGTCGCCCCACTGGGCTCCGATGAGTACGATCGCGGGCATCTAGTCTTCTCCTCGAATAACAAAGGCTTCGGTCGGCGGCGCCGGATCGAAGCCGGGGCTGCCGGTGTGCAGGGTAGCGATGATCGAGATGGCGCTCGCATCGGCATCGGTCAGAAAAGCAGTGAGACGGGCGACCTCGTCGGTCTCGCCGATCTCTTCGGCACCGCGCCGCAGCGCGAACAGGGTGCGAAGCACCCCGCGGTTGGGTTCGTGGCGCCACGGAATGGGGCCGTGGCCGCGCCAGCCGGCCTTGCGCAGAGCGTCGAGTCCGCGGTGATAACCAACCCGGGCATAGGCGTACGACTCGAGCATGCGGCCCTCGGAGTGGGTGACATCGGCCAGTTCAGCCCAGGCCAACGGGGAGGTCGGATGAACCTGCACCACGGCAGCAATCTCGCTCCTCGCGGTTCGGCGAAGAGCCTCGAGCACCTCCGGTTCCGCGGGAAGAAGGGTCTCGGGCTCTGAAATCAAATTGTCGCCGGTCACACTGAATCCTACCAAGACCCGGGCCGGTCGCTTTCGGTGCGCTGCCGCCCCATGTCTCGTAACCGCGCTCGATACCAGTGGGCGCTACACCGGGTCACCGTAGCGACTACCCACATCGGGCGCGTTCACCGTCGCCAGGCTGCTGAACGGAGGCTACGCCGGACTCTGCTGCCGGGCCGCGACGCGCCAGCCGCCGTTGACGAAGAGATACGTAGTGGACATATTCAGTTCGGCCACCACCTCACCGCGCCGGGCGATTGCCTTGTAGACGACGACGCCGGCGTGCTCGCCCAGGCGGATGATGGCGGGCTCGTGGATGCCGTAGCTCTCCCACGGCGCCGCTTGGTCAAAGTAGGCGGTGACCTGGTCGCGCGTGATGACAGCGCCGGGCACGATCATCAACCCGTCGTCGGTCATTTCGCGCTGGTAGTAGGCTCCGCCCGTACCGCCCAGAATGGCCTCCCATCCCGCGTTTTCTTCGTGGAGCAAGCGGGCGGGTAGATCGTCAGTGATCGCAGTCATACCGTCACGCTAGCCCCAAACGGTCACCGTATGAAGGAAAAATCAGAACCGGTGCTGAACCACCCAGGAATGCATGGTGACGGCCGCAGCCGCGGAAGCGTTGATCGACCGGGTCGACCCGAACTGGCTGATTTCGACGACGGATTCAGCGGCGGCGATGGCCTGCTCGGACAGGCCGGGGCCCTCCTGGCCGAACAGCAGCACGCAGCGCTCTGGAAAGCTGAAGGTCTCGATGATGACGCTTCCGGGCACGTTGTCGATCGCGATCACCGGCAGCGCCTCTGCGGCACACCATTGAACGAACGCGGCGACATCACCGTGGTGCAGCACGTGCTGGTAGCGGTCGGTGACCATGGCGCCGCGCTTGTTCCATCGGCGGCGTCCAATGATGTGCACGGTGTCGGCACCGAACGCGTTGGCGCTGCGCACGATCGAACCGATGTTCATGTCGTGCTGCCAGTTCTCAATGGCCACGTGAAACGGATGCCGGTGCTCATCCAGGTCAGCCACGATCGCGGCCATATTCCAGTAGTGATACCGGTCGATCACGTTTCGGGTGTCGCCGTGTTCGAGCAGCTCGGCGTCGTAACGATCTTCGCTCGGCCACTCCCCTGACCATGGACCGACCCCGTAGGTAGAGCGTTCGGGTGAGGAGCTGTCGGCGGCGAAGGTGGGGGCGGCTGGTTCGATCACTGATTAACCGTAACCCGCCAGCGCGCACCCAGATTCGGACTTTCGGTCTGCCTAAATTCCGACTAGGGTTTCGGCATGACTAAAACGGATGCCCCCGCTGCCGATCGTGTGCTCGCCCAAGCTCCCACCACGGTCGCCTCCAGCCGCCTGCTGTGGCTACTCGGGCCCGCCCTCGTCGCTGGGGTCGCCTACCTCGACCCGGGTAATGTCGCGAGCAATATGACCGCCGGAGCCCGCTACGGCTACCTGCTGGTCTGGGTGGTCGTGGCCGGCAACGTGATGGCCTGGCTCATTCAATACCTCTCGGCCAAGCTCGGCATCGTCACCGGGCAGAGCCTCCCCGAGATTCTCGGGGTGCGCATGAAACGGCCCACCGCCCGTCGGTTGTACTGGGTGCAGGCCGAACTGGTCGCCATGGCCACCGACCTCGCCGAGATCATCGGCGGCGCCGTCGCCCTCAATCTGCTGTTCAACCTGCCGCTGATCTGGGGTGGCGTGATCACCGGAACCATTTCGATGATCGTGCTCATGGTGCACTCGCGGCGGGGACCGCGCATTTTCGAACGCGTCATCATCATGCTCATGCTCATCATCACCGTGGGGTTCACGGCCGGTGTTTTCATCTCACCGCCCGACGGCGGTGGGGTGCTCGCCGGAATGGTGCCCCGATTCGAGGGCTCCAACTCGGTACTGCTCGCCGCCTCGATTCTCGGCGCCACGATCATGCCGCACGCGATCTACGCGCACTCCTCGCTCACTCGCGACCGATTCCCGGAATGGCAGGGCGTTCAGGCGACCCGCCGCCTGATCTGGGCAACAAAATGGGACGTCACGATCGCCATGGCAATTGCAGGCACCGTGAACCTCGCGATTCTGCTGCTGGCGGCATCCGCTTTGCAGGGTGTAGACGGAACCGACACGCTTGAGGGAGCGTACGCGGCGCTGAAAGACACGCTCGGACCGATCGTCGCGACACTGTTCGCGGTGGGACTGCTCGCATCGGGGCTCGCGTCGACGTCGGTCGGCGCCTATGCCGGGGCAGAGATTATGCAGGGGCTGCTGCACGTGCGTATTCCCCTGTTGCTCAGAAGACTCGTGACGCTGATTCCGGCGCTGCTTATTCTGGGGGTCGGGTTCGATCCCACCCAGGCGCTCGTGCTCAGCCAGGTGGTGCTCTCGTTCGGCATTCCGTTCGCGCTGATTCCGCTGGTCTGGCTCACCGCGCAGCGCGGACTGCTCGGCACTTTCACCAACCGCTGGTTCACGACGGCCGCCGGCGTAGTGTGCGCCCTCGCGCTGGTAGCGCTGAACGTCGTGCTGCTCGTGCTCGTTTTCACCGGGGCGTAACGGCCGGCCAACGTGTCGGCGCCTCCCGCTGCTCGAGTTCGCCGACCGCAATAAAACGGCCGCCACCCGCCCAATTGGCGAGGTGACGGCCGCAACAAGCGGATGCCCTACGCGGCGACCCGACGACGCCGAACGACGAGCGCGGCTCCGGCCACCAGCAGCAGCAGCGCAGCGACGCCGAGCGGCGCACCAGCGAAGCCAGTGGAAGCCAGGGAAGCCGCGGCAGCAGCCGTAACCGCGGAGGCAGCATCCGCTTCAACGGATGACAGATAGGTCACAATGCCCCCGGCGCCAACAGTGAAGTACACGACGCTGCTGAGAGCGCTGCCGTCGGCAGCCGTTCCGCTGAACGTGACGGTGTGCGCGCCGACTTCCAGCCCGGCGGGTATGACGCCCGTGCCGGTGACCGTACCGTCGAGGCTGGCGGATCCAAACGCGATCGTGACCGGGGTCGAACGCACGACCACCGTGTAGGCGGACTCTGCCAGCAACCCCACTGCCGAGACTGTGACCGTGGAGCCGGCCACGACATCGCCGATAGCCAGGTCGAGGTCAAGGGTCAGCGCTGCGGCAACAGGGTTATCGGTCGGGGTATCGGTCGGGGCATCGGTCGGGGCATCGGCCACTGCCGTCCATTTCGCATACGCGGTCACATCGGCGGTCATTGGCGCGCTGAAGTCGAACGGAACCTGGAGAACTTCCGCATCGCTGTACCAGCCGCTGAACAACCAGCCCGATTCCGACGGAGCATCTGGACGAACTGCTGAATCCCCAGCACTCACCGACTGGGCGTTCACGGCGGTGCCGTGCCCGTTCAGCTCAAACGTCACGGTCGGGTCAAGCACTTCGGCCACGTAGAGCGCAGTGTTGTGGCCCTTCCAAGTCGGGTAGGTGAACCCGCCGTCTCCGACGATTTCGAAGCCCCACTCCGCCAGGTAGCTAACGACCAACGCGTTGGATTCGCCCAGCGACGCGCTGCTTCCGGGAGCTGCCCAAGACGTGGGCGCACGGCCGGCAAACGTCACCGACGCCAGCGACGTGTTGTTATAGAAGACACCCTGCCCCAGGCTCGTAACCGTCGAAGGAATGACGACTGACGGGATATTGGCGTGGGCAAAGACCCAGTTGCCGAGCGTCTCCAGCCCCTCATTCAGGGTCACCTCGGTCAGGAATAGGTTGTGGTCGAATGCATCGTTGCCAATTTCGGTCACGGACCCCGGAATGTTAATGGAGGTGAATTCGTTATACGAGAAGGCAGTGTTGCCAATAGTGGCGAGAGCCCCCGCGTCCTGAAAGGTGACCGCGGTCATATTATTTCCGGAGAAAGCGGAGTTGCCGATACTGGTCACCGACGCCGGAATGGCAACAGACGCACCCAAGATTGTGCCGGAAAACGCGTTGTCACCAATGGTGCGCAGCCCCTCGGGGAGGGTTACCGAGGCCAACGAGGCATATTGGAAGGCTGCCGCACCAATGGTGAGCAGCCCCTCGGGGAGGGTTACCGAGGTCAACGAGGCAAATTGGAAGGCTTCCTCGCCAATAGCGGTGAGGGTATAGGGCGCGTACACACCCGGGAAACTCTCGGGAAACGCGAGCGTCGTCGCGGAGCCTTCATATATTGTCGCTGTTGCGCTCATCGTTGCATCGTCGAATGCGTAAACGACGTCATCTATGGTCAGGTCGGTCATCGCTGCCTGCGCGGGAGCCGCGACCAGCGCCGAGCCTAGAATCAGCGCTCCTGCAACGGATGCCGCCACTACCCGCGACGAATTACCTCGCGAAACCGAAAAAAACCTGCGCACTGCGACCTCCATTAGCTAACCCATCCCCTGTCACGCCGGCAGAGCCCGTCGTGCACAGCAATTTCTCGGCGAGACGCCGAATTCTGATCGTATGGTGTGAATTGCCCATTTACCCCCCATCTGGGTCAATTTGTGCAGAAAACCAGTGCCGAAATCCCAGTACCGAGATCGCCCAAATTCCGCCCAACAACGTGCCCCCCGGCAGCTTCGGTAGCTCTCGAGTGTTGGCCGACGGTATCGACTCGCCTGGCATTGGCTGCCCCGTCAGCCAACTTGCTACTCTGAAAGGGAAATGACCTACACGACCGGCGCCGCCGAGGACTACCTCAAGACCATCTACTCCCATACCGAGTGGCAGAGCGACCTGATCACCCCGTCGGCGCTGGCGGTGCGGCTGGGGGTGGCGCCGTCATCCGTTACCGAAATGGTGAAGAAGCTCGCTGCCGGCGGGCTGATCACCCACGTTCCCTATGGTCCGCTCGCGCTAACGGATGCCGGCCGGCTGCGCGCGACCGCCGTTGTGCGCCGGCATCGCCTGATCGAAACCTGGCTGGTCGGCGAGATGGGCTATGACTGGGATCAGGTGCACGACGAGGCCGAGATTCTCGAGCACTCCATCTCGGATCGTCTGCTCGAGGCGATCAGCGCCCGGCTCGGATTTCCGACGCACGATCCGCACGGTGACCCCATTCCCGCCGCCGACGGTACTGTCTTACGGGAGCCCGCCGTGCTGTTCGCCGACGCCTCGGTCGGGCACGCCGGAGTCGTGCTGCGCATCAGCGACCGCGACCCACTCGTGCTGCGCGAGCTCGCCGCCGACCTGATCGGCCCCGGTACCACGTTCACGCTCGCGGCGCCGCTGACCATCGTGTTAGCGGATGGCCAGAGCCGGCTGGTCACGCCCGCTGCTGCCGCGTCGATCTGGGTCACCGCCTGAGGTGCAGGCCAGCCGTGTGAACCCCAGCTCAGAAGTCTAAAATGCAACCCAGAAAGTTCACGGTTAGTAGCGGGCGGGCGATTTCGGGTGAGACCGCGGCCTCCGCTTCATTGCCTGAGATGTAACCGAGGCACAACCTCGCGCGGCTAGGCTGAGAGTCGACGAGAAGGAGGGCCTGATGGCACGACGCGACGAAATCGAATGCTGGCTCACCGACATGGACGGTGTGCTCGTGCACGAGAACCAGGCCCTGCCCGGTGCAGCCGAGCTGCTGCAGCAGTGGACCGACTCCGGAACGCCGTTTCTGGTGCTCACCAATAACTCCATTTTCACGCCGCGTGACCTGAGCGCCCGGCTGCGTTCGAGCGGGCTGAACGTGCCGGAGGACCGCATCTGGACCTCGGCGCTCGCGACGGCGGACTTTCTTAAGTCGCAGGTCTCCGGCGGCACCGCGTTTGTGATCGGCGAGGTCGGCATCACGACCGCGCTGCACGAAGCCGGGTTCATCATGACCGAAACCTCTCCGGACTATGTCGTGGTTGGCGAGACGCGCAACTATTCGTTCGAGGCCATCACCAAGGCGATTCGGCTGATTCTGGGCGGGGCGCGGTTCATCGCGACGAATCCGGATGCGACCGGACCGAGCAAGGACGGCCCGATGCCGGCGACCGGGGCAATTGCAGCGCTCATCACCAAGGCCACCGGCATGGAACCCTATGTTGTCGGCAAGCCCAACCCGATGATGTTTCGCTCGGCGATGAACAAGATCGGCGCGCACTCGGAGAACACCGGCATGATCGGTGACCGGATGGACACTGACATTGTCGCCGGTATCGAGGCGGGGTTGCACACGATTCTCGTGATGACCGGCATCAGTGACGAGGCCGAGATCAACCGGTACCCATTTCGGCCAGATGAAATCGTGGCTGGCGTGCACGAACTACTCGCCACCGAGCTGATCGAGAGCGACGAACTCTAGGCCGTTCAGACTCCGGGGCCGGCTCCCATGATGCTCATGCTGAGCGGCTCGGCCGAGGCACGGCTGGCGAAGCAGTAGAAGTTGCGCGGCTCGTCTGTCCACTGTTCTTCGGTGATCGGGTAGCTGCCCTGCATCTGCAGGTTCGGGTAGGCACTGGCCGCGTTCAGGTCCAGAATTCCGGGGCTCGTGCAGAGCAGGTTGATCTGCGCAGCCAATGCAGCCTCGCCCGGAAAGACCGTGGTCTGGTCGCCGCCAAAGTCGCCGCGAAACACCAGCTGAGCCGCATGCGAGGCCGCGCAATCGGCGACCGTGAAATCTTCTTCCCACGGCGAGACGTAGGGTTCAAGGCATTCCCCGCCGAACAGGGTGTTCCACTCGTGCACGCCAGCCGGCTGCATCGCGGTGATCTCCGGCGTCGGGGTCGGGGTCGGCGTGGGAGTTGGTGTTGGTGTTGGTGTTGGTGTTGGTGTTGGTGTTGGTGTTGGTGTTGGTGTTGGTGTGGGCGAAGCGGATTGGGTGGGCGCGGACATCGGAACCGGGCTCGCGACGAGCCGTTGGCCCAGATAAAACAGTGCAGCAAGCACGATGGCCGCAAGCAATCCGACGGCTATCCAGACTAGACCGGCCTGGCGGGCACCGCCGGTGCCACGCCGGGAGCGGTGGCGGCTCGGCGGCTCGGTGGCTGTCGGCGCCTCGATCGGGGTCGCGGCTCCGGCGATGACGGTCGTGGCGGCCGTAGCGCCGCTGGCCCCAGACTGCGCGGCACCGAACGTGCCCGGGGTAGGCAGCAACTCGGTCGGCTGATCGAAAGCACCCGGTGCCGCCAGCAGTTCGGTCGGCTGATCGACGACGTCCTCACCGGCCTGAGAGCGGATGCTCGCCGCCGGGCCCTGCGCGACAGCATCCGTTTCAGAGATGGGCACGGTGACGGTCTCCGCCGGGGCTGTAGGAGTGACGGGTGCCGGCTCGACAGCGGCAACCGGCTCGGCCGTTGCCTCAGCGACGCGTCGGGCCTTTCGCCCGAGCTTGGCCGAAGCAAGCGTGACCGGAACAACAGAAGCGGTGGCATCAGCTTCGTCAGGACCGGATGCCACCGTCGAATCCGCACCGGATTCCACACCCGACTGACCGACGGGCTGGCCGAGCTGCGACGCGAGCCAGTCGATTCCGCGCTCGTCGTCGTCTGGCGCCACTAGTTCAGCCCCAGGTCCTCAAGGGAGATCGCAGCGAGGTAGGGGTAACCGGCGGCTTCGATCACTTCGCGGGCACCGGTGTCGCGGTCTACCACCACGGCGACGCCGGCGATCTCAGCCCCGATCTTCTGCAGGGCTTCGATGGCGGCGAGTGGCGAACCCCCAGTCGTCGAAGTGTCTTCGAGCACGATCACGCGCTTGCCAGCGAGTTCGGGGCCCTCGACCTGGCGGCCGCGGCCGTGGTCCTTCGGCTCTTTACGCACCACGAACGCGTCGTAGCTCGCGCCGCGGGCCACGCCCTGGTGCATGACGGCGGCGGCGATCGGGTCGGCGCCCATGGTCATGCCGCCGACGGCGACGACGTCGGGAACGTCCTGAATGAGGTCGAGCATGACCTGCCCGATGAGCGGGGCGACTCGATGGTCGAGGCTCACCCGGCGCATGTCCACGTAATACGTGGCCTTCTTGCCGCTCGTGAGAACGAAGTCGCCGTGAAAGACGGCCTCGGCCGAGATGAAGTCGATGAGTCTCTGCCGCGTATCAGTCACGCTCGCCAGCTTAGGGCATGGCTCACAGCCGACTGCAGTCGAGGCAGCGGTGGGGATTCCAGCAGGGTGGAGAGAAGGGAAGAGAAGTGCGAGCTAGAAGACGCGCACCAGGTTGCGACGCTCGACCTGACGGTAGCCATCACGGCGAACCTCGACAACGAGGGCGGCGATAGAGACAACGGCAACGAGCAGGAGTGCGATGAGGATGAACACGAGGTGCCTTTCAGAGGAGAAGAAGTAGCCCGGCACGGAGGCGACACTGCTCGTGGACGACTCTTTCACTACACCACCAGTAACCGTGCAGCACAATCGTTTTATGCTGCACGAACTGTTTAGGCTAACTACATGGACGTGCAACGACTTGAACTACTCCGCGAACTCGCCGACCGAGGCAGCGTCACGGCGGTCGCCCTGGCCACCCACCGCACCCCCTCAGCCGTCTCCCAACAGCTGAAAGTACTCGAACGCGAAGCCGGTCTGCCACTCACCCAGCGTCAGGGTCGCGGCCTCGTACTCACCGACGCCGGCCGCGCCCTCGCCCGGAGCGCAACGGATATCGCGGTGTCACTTGCGAAGGCGACCGCCCTCTGGGACGAATTTCGAAACCTCGCCACCGGCGAAGTGAGCCTCGTGACCTTTCCCACCGCCGGCCAGATGCTGCTGCCCGGCGTGATCAAGCACCTCAGGCCCGACCTCGTACTCAATTGCGCCGACGAGGACCCCGAGCTGAGCGACTTTCCCGCGTTCACAGCCGAGTACGACATCGTGCTGGCGCACTCGATGAGCGGGCAGCTGTCCTGGGCGGGCCGCGGCCTGAAAGTGGTGCCGTTGATGACCGAGCCGCTGGATGTGGGACTGCCGGTGGGACATCCGCTTGCTGATCGCACCTGGGTGCGTCCGAGCGACCTGATCGGCGAGACCTGGATCGGCGTGACCGAAGGCTACCCGTTCGAGCGCATTCTGCACGCGATCGAGCAGGAGGCCGGCGCACGGCTGTCGATGTCGCAGCGGTTCGCCGACCTCGCGCTGATCGAATCGTTCGTGATCGCCGGGCTCGGTATCGCGCTCGTGCCGCGCTACACCTCCGGCGGCGGACAGCCGGGCCGCCTCGTGCTGAAACCCCTGCGCGGCATCGAATCCGAGCGTCAAATTGTGGCGCTCATGCGCCCAGACCGTGCCGAACGCCTGGCCGTGCGCACCGTAATAGAGTCCCTGCGCCGCGAGGCGTCGAGGGTGCAACAATCCCAGACCGCCAAATAGCTTCGCGAGAGAACCTAGTGGTTCTGCGGGAAACCCAGGTTGATACCTCCGTGGCTCGGGTCTAGCCACCGACTCGTTACCGCCTTCTCGCGGGTGAAGAAGTTGACACCGGCGGGACCGTAGGCCTTCGCGTCGCCGAACAGCGAGTTCTTCCAACCACCGAAGGAGTGGTACGCGACCGGCACCGGAATCGGCACGTTGATGCCGACCATGCCGACCTGCACCTCGTTCTGGAACCGACGAGCGGCCCCGCCGTCGTTGGTGAAGATCGCGGTGCCGTTGCCGTACTGGCTCGCGTTGATGAGGTCGAGGCCCTCCTGGTAGCTTGCCACGCGCACGATCGACAACACCGGTCCGAAGATCTCGTCGAGGTACACGGCCGAGTCGACACTGACCTTGTCGAATAATGTCGGGCCGAGCCAGAAGCCGTCCGGGTCGCCGTCCACCGTGATGTCGCGCCCGTCGATGACGACGTCGGCCCCGTCGGCCTGGGCAATGTCGATGTACCCGGCAACCTTGTCGCGGTGCACCTTTGTGATCAGCGGGCCCATGTCGCAGCCGCGCATGCCGTCGCCGACGGTGAGGCTCTTGACCCGTTCGGCGATCTTTGCGATGAGCTCGTCGGCGACGGGCTCAACGGCGACGATGACGCTGATGGCCATGCAGCGCTCACCGGCGGATCCGAAACCGGCGTTGACGGCGGCATCCGCTGCCAGGTCGAGGTCGGCATCGGGCAGCACGAGCATGTGATTCTTGGCGCCGCCGAGTGACTGCACGCGCTTGCCGTGCTTGGCGGCCTCCTCGTAGATGTAGCGAGCGATCGGGGTTGAGCCTACGAAGGAGATCGCCTGCACGTTGGGGTGCACGAGTAACGCATCGACAGCTTCCTTGTCGCCGTGCACGACGTTGAACACCCCGGCGGGCAGGCCGGCTTCGGTGAACAACTCGGCCAGCCAATTCGACGAGGACGGGTCCTTCTCGCTCGGCTTGAGCACAACAGTGTTGCCGGCCGCGATCGCGATCGGGAAGTACCACAGCGGCACCATCGCCGGAAAGTTGAACGGGCTGATGATACCGACGACGCCGAGCGGCTGGCGCAGCGTGTACACGTCGACGCCGGTCGAGACGTTCTCGGAGTAGTCACCCTTGGAAAGGTGCGGCATACCGAGCGCGAATTCGACAACCTCGAGGCCTCGAACGATCTCACCGAGCGCATCGGAGGTGACCTTGCCGTGTTCGGCCGTGAGAATCTCGGCTAGGTCGCCCTTGCGCGCGTTCAGCAGTTCGCGAAAGTTGAACATGATGGTCTGGCGGCGAGCCTGGCTCAGGTCGCGCCAGGCGGGGTAGGCCGCCTGGGCAACGGCGACGGCCGCGTCGAGGTCGGCGGTGCTCGCAAGCAGCACGTTCTTGGCGACTTTGCCGGTGGCCGGGTTGAAAACGGGAGCGGTACGGGTCGAGGTTCCGGTGGCAGCGGCGCCGTCAATGTAGTGCTGAATGGTGGGAGTGTCGGTCATGGGTGATCCTTTCAGTGGATGCGCTGGGCTGGCTTTTCGAAATCGCCATCGGTTTTCGCATGGCGGTCTCGACCGGCTAGACCAACGCGCGTTTTGGTGATCGAGGCCAACGGGGGACCCGACTACCGGAATGGGGTTAAGAGAGCAGGTCGAGGCTGAGTACCTCGTCGTAGATGGCGAGTGCCTCGGCGACCTCGGCGTCGGTGACGACGCACGGCGGCACGACGTGGATGCGGTTCTCCACCAAAAACGGCAGCAGGCCGCGCCCGAGCAGCTCGGCCTTGACCCGAGCCATGACGGCGCCGCTCACCGGCTCGCGAGTCTGCGGGTCGGCGACGAGTTCGAGTACCCAGAACACGCCGACACCGCGCACTTCGCCGATGATCGGATGCCGGGCCTGCAGTGCCTGCAGCCCCGGCTCGAGCACGTCGTGGCCGATGCGGGCGGCGTTCTCGACGATGCCCTCGGCTTTCATCGCATCGAGCGCACCGACGATCGACGCCATGGCGAGCGGATGCCCGCTATAGGTCAGTCCGCCGGGAAAGACCGTCTCGTCAAAGGTCGCCGCGATGGCGTCGGAGATGATCACGCCGCCGGTGGGTACGTAACCGGAGTTGACGCCCTTGGCGAAAGTGATCAGGTCGGGCACGACGTCGTACGCCTCGAAGGCGAACCAGTTGCCGGTGCGACCGAAGCCACACATGACCTCGTCGAGGATGAGCACGATGCCGTACTTGTCGCAGAGCGCGCGCACCCCGGGCAGGTAGCCGGCCGGAGGCATCATGATTCCAGCGGTTCCGGGAATCGACTCGAGCAAAATGGCCGCAACCGCCGAGACACCTTCACCCTGGATGACGCGTTCGAGGTGGTGCAGCGCGCGGGCGCATTCCTCCTCTTCGCTGCTGGCCCAGAATTCGCTGCGGTAGAGAAACGGGCCGAAGAAGTGCACGTGGCCACGCGCGTATTCGTTCGGAATGCGGCGCCAGTCGCCGGTGGCGACCACGGCCGCCCCGGTGTTGCCGTGATACGACTTATAGAGGGAGAGCACCTTGTCACGACCCGTGTGCAGGCGGGCCATGCGCATGGCGTTCTCATTCGCATCCGCTCCCCCGTTGGTGAAGAAGACCTTGTTGAATCCCGCCGGGGCGCGATCGGTGATGCGCTGGGCGGCTTGGCCGCGCGCCAGGTTCGCCGTCGACGGTGCAATGGTGCTCAGCAGAGCGGCCTGCTCGATGATGGCTTTCACCACCGACGGATGCTGATGGCCGATATTCACGTTCACCAATTGACTCGAAAAGTCGAGATAACTGCGCCCATCGTGGTCCCAGACTCGGCAGCCGAGCCCGCCGGCGATGACGAGCGGCTTCAGCGCCGCCTGCGCCGACCAGGAATGGAAGACATGGGCCCGGTCGAGTTCGCTCGTGTGCGCATTGAGACTTGGCGTCCCTCCGGTGGCTGCGGGAGGGACAGTGTGTGTGCTGGTGTCAGTCACGTATATCGCTGGCTTTCTGGGTCGGTGGTGGTGGAGATGAAAAATGCTACTTCGTGGCCATGATGGAGTCGGTGAGGGCTGGAATCAGGGTTTCGCCGTAGACGCGCATGGTTTCTTCCTTGTTGTCGTGCTGCAGATAGCTGGCGAACTGGTCGACGCCGAGCTCCTTGAGTGCCTCGAGCTTCTCGAGGTGGTCTTTCGCGGTGCCGAGCAGGCAGAACCGGTCGACGATCTCGTCGGGCACGAAAGCGGCGTGCTCGTTGCCCGCCTTACCGTGCTGGTTGTAGTCGTAACCCTCACGGTTTTTGATGTAGTCGGTGAGAGCAGTGGGGATATTGGAATCGGCGCCGTACTTGGCAACGATGTCGGCCACGTGATTGCCGACCATGCCCCCGAACCAGCGGCACTGGTTGCGCATGTGTTCCCAGTCTTCGCCGATGTAGGCCGGGGCGGCGACGCAGAATTTAATCCTTAATGGGTCGCGGCCGGCGTTCGAGGCGGCGGTGCGCACACTCTCGATCATCCACTTGGCGACATCGAGGTCAGCCATTTGCAGAATGAAACCGTCGCCGACCTCACCGGCAAGTTTGAGCGCGAGCGGACCGTAGGCGGCGACCCACAGTTCCAGGCTCGAGCCGTGGCTCCACGGAAACTGCACCGTGGCACCGTTGTATTCGACCGGGCGGGAGTTGGCGAGCTCGCGAATGACGTGGATCGATTCGCGCAGGGTCTTGAGGGTGGTCGGGGCGCCGTTGGTGGTGCGCACCGCCGAGTCGCCGCGGCCGATGCCGCAGATGGTACGGTTCCCGAACATCTCGTTGAGGGTCGCGAAGGTCGACGCCGTCACGGTCCAGTCGCGCGTCGCCGGGTTGGTGACCATGGGTCCGACGATGATCTTGCTGGTCTCGGCCAGGATGCGGCTGTAGATCACATAGGGTTCCTGCCAGAGCAGGTGTGAGTCGAAAGTCCAGACGTGGCTGTAACCGTGTGCCTCGGCCAGTTTTGCCAGTTGCACGGTACGCGCCGACGGCGGGTTGGTCTGCAGTACTGCTCCGAAATCCATGGTTTTCCCTTAGATCAGGTACTGGCTCAGGCCGCGCTTGATGTAGCGGCCATCACCCTTGGTGCCCAGGTAGGCGAAGCCGTCGATGACGACCTTGCCGCGGGAGATGACGGTGTCGACGTGGCCGTCGATCTCGTAGCCCTCCCAGGCGGAGTAGTCCATGTTCATGTGATGGGTCTTCACCCTTCCCGTTTCAGGCATCCCGATCGACGTGTGCCCGTTCGGGTCGTAGATGACGACGTCGCCGTCGGCGCCGGGCGCGATCACGCCCTTCTGGCCGTACATGCCGAACATGCGCGCCGGGGTGGTGGAGCAGACCTCGACCCAGCGTTCGAGGGAAATCTTGCCGTCGACGACGCCCTGATACAGCAGGTCCATCCGGTGCTCGACCGAGCCGATGCCGTTGGGAATCTTGGAGAAGTCGGTCAGGCCCATGTCCTTCTGCCCTTTCATGCAAAACGGGCAGTGGTCGGTGGAGACCATCTGGATGTCGTTCGTGCGCAGGCTCTGCCACATGTGATGCTGATGACCCTCGACCCTGGCGCGCAGCGGCGTCGAGCACACCCACTTGGCCCCCTCAAAACCCGGAGCGCCGAGATTGTCTTCGAGGGAGAGGTAGAGGTACTGCGGGCAGGTCTCGCCGAACACGTTCTGCCCGTTGTGCCGAGCTTCGGCAATCTGGTCCACGGCCTGTTTAGCTGAAACGTGCACTACATAGAGAGGAGCGCCGGTGAGGTTGGCGAGCATGATCGCCCGATGGGTGGCCTCTTCTTCGGCCTGCCAGGGCCGGGTGAGGCCGTGGTACAGCGGGCTGGTGTTACCGGCGGCGACCGCCTGCTGCACGAGCAGGTCGATGACACTGCCGTTCTCGGCGTGCATCATGATCATGCTGCCGTTCGTGGCCGCGCGCTGCATGGCTTTGACGATCTGACCGTCATCACTGAGGAACACGCCCTTGTAGGCCATGAACAGTTTGAAACTCGAGACGCCCTCGTTGACGAGTTCGTCCATTGCGGTCAGTGAGCTGTCTTGCACGTCACTGAGGATCTGGTGAAAGCCGTAGTCGATGGCGCACTGGCCGGCAGCCTTCTGCTGCCAGGCGGCGTAGCGCTCGAGCACGTCCTCGCCGGTGTACTGCACGACGAAGTCGACGATGCTCGTCGTTCCGCCCCAGGCAGCAGCACGGGTTCCGGTTTCGAAGGTGTCGCTGGCCTGGGTGCCACCGAACGGCATCTCCATGTGGGTGTGGGCGTCGATACCGCCGGGGATGACGTATTTGCCGCTGGCGTCGATGATGCGGTCGACATTGCCCGCGACATCGAAGCCGAGCAGGTTCGAGCCGGGCGCGAGCACGGCAGCGATTTGCTCCCCGTCGATGAGCACATCGGCGACTCCTCGGCCCGTGGCATTGACCACGCTGCCGTTCTTGATCAAAGTCTTCATGGCATCCTCTTCGCTCAAAAGTGTCAGGGCCAGCGGATGCCGCCGACCGGGTCGGTCGGCAGCATCCGTTCTATGCGCTTCAAGGAGCGACGAGGGCCTCATACGAGTCGGGGCGACGGTCGCGGTAGAACTGCCAGGAGTTGCGCACCTCGCGAATGACGCCGAGGTCGAGGTCGCGCACGACGATCTCCTCGGTGTCGGTCGAGGCTCGCTCGCCCACGTAGTTGCCCTTGGGGTCAACGAAGTAAGAGCTTCCGTAGAACGTCACGGCCTCGTCGCCGAATTCGGACTTCTCATTGCCGATACGGTTGTTCGCGCCGACGTAGTATTGGTTGGCGACCGCGGCGGCTGGCTGCTCGAGCTCCCACAGGCGGTTGGACAGCCCCGGCTTGGTCGCCGAGGGATTGAACACGATCTCGGCGCCGTTCAGGCCGAGTACTCGCCAACCCTCGGGAAAATGGCGGTCGTAGCAAATGTAGACGCCGATCTTGCCGTACTTGGTGTCAAAAACCGGGTAGTCAGTGTTGCCCGGGCGAAAGTAGAACTTCTCCCAGAACTGCGGCAGGTGCGGGATGTGGTGCTTGCGGTACTTGCCGAGATAGGTTCCGTCGGCGTCGATGACCACTGCGGTGTTGTAGAGCACGCCGGGCTGTTCTTCTTCGTACATCGGCACGACGATGACCATGTTGTACTCGGCGGCGAGCTTTTGAAACCGCTCAACAATGGGGCCGGGCACGGGCTGGGCGTAGTCGTAATACTTGGCGTCTTGCACGATGCCGAAGTAGGGACCGTGAAAGAGTTCCTGAAAGCAGATCACCTGCACGCCCTGAGCGGCCGCGGTACGCACGAAGCCCTCGTGCTTTTGAATCATCGATTCTTCGTCGCCGGTCCAGGTGGCCTGAGTGATAGCCGTACGAACAATGTTCCTGGTATCGGAGGTGGTGCCGTTACTCATGCTGTGCCTTCCACTTGCTTTCGTTAGTCAATGACCGCTACGAACCGCGTTGTTCGTATTGTTATTATTTGACGTAAACATTTCAAATGTGTTTCTCTGTGTATCGCACGCATTAATCATCCTGTCGGCCAACGCAGCCAGAGGCAAGGGCAATGCAGAACTTTATCGACGAAATTGAGCAACGCACCCCCGCGGGGATCGCCGCTGCCATTGGGCGGCTGATCACCTCTGGGCGCCTCACACCGGGCGACCGCCTGCCCACCGTGCGGGTACTGGCCGGCGAGCTCGGTGTGAGCCCCGCGACCGTCAGCCACGCCTGGCAGGCGCTCGCGGCGGTCGGGCTGATCGTGTCGCGCGGCCGCGGCGGCACTTTCGTGCAGGACAAAGCGCCCAACTGGTTGCCGGCTCGCAGCCAGTCCATGATCGGCGCGGTTGGCCCCGCCCGGCTCGACCTCTCCCGCGGTACGCCAGACCCGCGGTTGTTGCCGCCGCTGGGACCTGCGCTCTCCCGGGTTGCACAGCGCGCGGTTACCCCGAGCTATCACGACCTGCCGATCATTCCGGAGCTCCTCGAGGTGCTGCAGGCTTCATGGCCGTACCCGGTGGAGACGATCACCATCGTGGACGGCGCTCTCGACGCCATTTCGCGCAGCCTCGACGCAGTGACCCGGTTCGGCGACCGGGTCATCGTGGAGAACCCATCGTTTCCGCCGTTCTTCGACCTGCTCGACCAGCTCGGCCTCGAACGCCTGCCGGTGGCCGTCGATCAGCACGGCCTGGTTCCCGCCGATTTTGCCGCAGCGCTCAAGCTCGGCCCGGTCGCTGTCATTCTGCAGCCGCGCGCCCACAACCCGACCGGGACGTCGATGAGCCTCAAGCGTGCCGAGCAGCTAGCCGGGCTGTTGCGCGCGGGCGCCGCGTCGAAGACCATCGTGATCGAGGACGATCACTCGGCGGATATCAGCATCGCGCCCGATGTGAGTCTCGGCCGGTGGCTGCCCGAGCGCACCCTGCACGTGCGCAGCTTCTCGAAGACGCACGGCCCCGACCTGCGCATGGCCGCGCTGGGCGGTCCCGCTGCGCTCATCGAACCGATTGTGTCGCGGCGCCTGCTCGGCCCCGGCTGGACCAGTCGCATGCTGCAGACTATTCTGCACGACCTGCTCACCACCGGCGACAGCCTGGCGCGGGTCAGCGAGGCCCGTCACATCTACTTTGCGCGGCAACGCGCCCTCTCCGAGGCGCTCCGCGAGTTCGGACTCAACGTCAGGCAAGCCGACGGCATCAACACCTGGCTGCCGGTGCAGAACGAGCGCGATGCCCTGGTACGCCTCGCCGCCTCGGGCATTCGGGTGGCCGGCGGCTCGCCGTTCCTGGCGACCAAGGGCGGTCCCACGTTCATTCGGGTGACCGCCGGCGCCCTGCCCGATGACGTGCGACCGGTAGCCGAAGCGCTGGCCGCGGCGGCGCATCCGTCTGATTCGGCCGTACACCCGATCGGTGCGCGCTGGGCGTAGTGCCGCCGGGTTTAGAGTTGAGGCAGACCACCGGTTTGCTTTGACCGGCCCCGCTGGCCTGGATTTGGGCTGAGGTCCACCAATACTGTGCCAACGACACCGTGCCAGTTTGCGCCCGCGCTGCTTCGTGCAGCCCACCGTGACGAGTCGAAAGAGACCTCATGTTTCGAATTACCGCGCGCGCCGCCGCTCTTGCCGCCGGGGCCCTGTTTTTGAGCGGATGCGCCGCCACGGCCACCCCCGCCGTCTCACCCACCGAGACTCCAGCCGCCAGTGCGAACTACCCGGTCACCGTCGACAACTGCGGCACGAGCCTGACCGTCGCGGCCGCGCCGGAACGCATCGTGTCGATCAAGTCCTCGGCGACCGAACTGTTGCTCGCCCTCGGGCTCGGCGACCGCATTGTCGGATCGGCCTTTCTCGACGGCCCGCTGCCCGATTCACTCGCCGCCGAAGGCGCCGACCTCAACGTGATCAGCGACTTTCTGCCCGGGCGGGAGGCCGTGCTCGGTCTGAACCCCGACTTCATCTACGGCGGGTGGGAGTCCAACTTCACCGCCGACGGCGTGGGCGAACGGGCCGGTCTCGCCGAACTCGGCATCGGAAGCTACGTCTCGCCGGCCGCCTGCAAGGGCGACGCCATGCCCAGCCCGCTCACCTTCGAGACCGTGTTCACCGAAATCACCGAAGCCGGTGAGCTCTTCGGGGCAGCGGATGCCGCCGCCGTTCTGGTCAGCACCCTGGAGACCGAGCTCGCCGCGCTCGAACCGGCCTCGGCGGGGACCACCGCAGTCTGGTACTCGAGCGGCACGACCACCCCCTACGTTGGCGCGGGCATCGGCTCGCCGGCCATAATTATGGAGGCCGCCGGGCTCAGCAATATCTTTGCTGACGTGGCCGACACCTGGACCTCGGTCGGCTGGGAATCGATCATCGAGGCCAACCCGAGCGTCATCGTGCTCGTTGACGCCACGTGGAACACCGCGGCGGCCAAGATCGCCCACCTGGAATCCGACCCGGCCACTCAGGTGCTCGACGCCGTGAAAAACCAGCGCTACGTCATTTTGCCGTTCGCGGCGACCGAGGCCGGCCCGCGCAACGTCGAGGCTGCCTCTTCCGCCATCGCCCAACTCTCCAGCTTCGAGTGAGCCGCTCCTGGCCGCTCTCGCGTCCCGTTCGGTGGGGTTCGTGACCCGGAGCAGGTACCTCGCCTGGCTCGTGGCCGCGGCGGTTGCCCTCGTCGTCGTGTGCGGGGTAGCGGTGACCATCGGGCCAGCCGCAGTCAGCCTGGCGCAGGTGGCCGGCAGTATCGGCGCGCACCTCGGCCTCGCGACCGAGCCGGTGCCTTTGCTGGTCGACTCGATCGTCTGGCAACTGCGACTGCCACGGGTACTCACGGCCGCGCTGGTCGGCGCCGGCCTCGCCATCAGCGGCGCGGTGATGCAGAGCGTGACGCGTAACCCCCTCGCCGACCCGTACCTGCTCGGACTCTCGAGCGGGGCATCCGTCGGCGCGGTCTGCGTGGTCATTCTCAGCATCGGCTTCGCCCTGCCGGTTGCAGCGTTTGCCGGGGCATTGCTGGCCCTCGTGGCGACGCTCAGCATCGCCAAGGTCGGCGGAACAATCACCCCGGTGCGGGCTGTGCTCGCCGGGCTGGCCATCGCCCAACTCGCCGGCGCCCTGACCTCGTTCATCATTTTCTGGGCGGCCAAGGGCGACTCCTACCGGGAGATTCTCAACTGGCTGCTCGGCTCGGTGGCCGGCGCCACCTGGGAGAGCGTCGCGATCGCGGCGACGGCCGTGGCGGTCGTCGGCACCGGCATCCTTTTGTCGGCGACCCGGCTTGACGCATTCGCCTTCGGTGATACCTCGGCGGCGAGCCTCGGTATCAATGTCAACCGCACCCGCTGGGCGCTGCTCGGTGCGGTCGCGCTGTTGACCGGAGCCATGGTGGCCGTCAGTGGATCGATCGGGTTCGTCGGACTCATTCTGCCGCACCTCGTACGCGGCATCAGCGGGCCGGGCCATCGCCGGCTGCTGCCGCTCGTCGCCGTCTGCGGCGCGCTGTTTTTGGTCATCGCCGACACGCTCGCTCGCACGGTGTTCGATCCGCGCGAGCTTCCGGTCGGCATCATCACAGCCTTCATCGGCGTGCCGGTGTTTATTTTGCTGATCAAGAGAAAGAAATCGCATTTGTGGGCGTAGACCTGAACGGTCTGTCGTTCGGCATCGACGGCAGCATGATTTTGCGCGACATCTCCGCGTCGATGCCCACCGGCAGCGTGACCGGGCTGCTCGGGCCGAACGGTGCCGGAAAATCCACGCTGCTGCGCCTCGTGGCTGGCATCGAACAAGCGGCTGGAGGCACCGTCGACCTCGACGGCGTCACGGTTGGATCCCTACCGCGCCGCGAAGCGGCCCGCCGCATCGCCCTGCTCGAACAGAACGCGTCGCCGAGTGTGGAACTCACCGTGCTCGAGGTAGTGCTGCTCGGGCGTATTCCGCATCGCAGCCGACTGCTCGGCTCGTTCGCCGCCGGGGATGACCGCGCTGTCGCCCTGAGAGCCCTCGCCTCGGTCGGCGCGGCATCACTCACCGACCGATCCTGGCAGACCCTCAGTGGCGGGCAGCAGCAGCGCGTGCAAATTGCCCGGGCGATGGCGCAGCAACCGAGCCTGTTGCTACTCGACGAACCAACCAACCACCTCGATGTAAGCGCCCAGCTGTCGCTGCTTGCTCAGGTGCGCGACCTGCAATTGACGGCGATCATGGCGCTGCACGACCTCAACCTCGCCGCCGCGTACTGTGACCACATTCTGCTGCTCGACGCGGGTCGACTGGTCGCCGCTGGCACGCCCGCCGAGGTGCTGACCCCCGAAATTATCGGAGCCGTCTATGGGGTGGACTGTTTCATTCTGGCGCATCCACGCGGAGGGCATCCGGTTATCGTCTACTCGGCCCCCACATCGAAGGGAAACATATGAGAAATGTCACTGTCCTGGCCGGAGGGGTCGGAGGCGCCCGCTTCACCCGGGGGCTGCTGGCGCACCTCGCCGTTGCAGCACCCGATACGGCGGTCACTGTGATCGTGAACACCGGCGACGACCTGTGGCTCGACGGGCTGCGGATCTGCCCCGACCTCGACACAATCATGTACACGCTGGGCGGTGGTATCAACGAGGAGCAGGGCTGGGGCCGACCCGCTGAAACCCGCCGGACCTCAGCCGAGATCGCCGCCTATGGTCGCGGCTGGTCGTGGTTTACACTCGGGGACCTCGACCTCGCCACGCACATCGTACGAACCGATCTGCTGCGAAATGGCTCTACCCTGTCGGAGGCGACCGAGTTTCTCTGCCGCCGCTGGCAGCCGGGGGTGCGGCTGTTGCCGATGAGCGATCAGCCGGTCGAAACCCACGTATGCCTCGCGGAGAATATTGACGAACATGCTAGTGGCGATTATATTCACTTTGAGGAATGGTGGGTTCGGTACCGCGCTCGGGTAGCCGTGAGCGGATTCATCCAGCGCGGACTCACCGACGCGGTCGCCGCTCCGGGTGTACTCAAAGCCATCAACACGGCCGACTTCGTTGTGCTTCCGCCGTCGAATCCGGTTGTGTCGGTCGGCACGATTCTGGCGGTGCCTGGCGTGCGCGACGCCCTGCGCTCCACGGCCGCCCAAGTGGTCGGGGTGTCCCCGATCATCGGCGGCGTGGCGGTGCGTGGGATGGCCGACGCGTGTCTGTCGACAATTGGAGTGGAGACGACCGCTGTGGGCGTGGGTTTGCACTATGGGTCGCGGCATTCCGGCGGGATACTCGATGGCTGGCTGATCGATGAAACGGATGCCACGGCGCTGCCCGCGCTGGCGGCGGCCGGCATCCGCTCAGCTGCGGTGCCACTGTGGATGACCGACCTGCCCACCACGACCGCGCTGGCCGGCGCCGCGCTGCGTCTGGTTGCCGCTAACTAAACTTCAGTGCTGAACACTATGGAGCAGCACGCTCGTGTTCGGCCCGAGCCCGAGCGCGCGTGCCACGTCGAGGTCGGCGGCGGTATCCACGTCGCGCCGAATCGATGAGCGCGACGGTAGATCGAGCACCACGTGGCCGGCCTTCTCGTGCGCGGCGCGGGAGTCCAGGCCGAACCGGGGCACCAACATGACGCCCGCTCGGGCCAACAGAGTCGTCGTGCCAATGCCTTCGGCGTCCGGCACCATCGAGCGCAGATGTGCCGCGGCGAGCCCGAACACGGTGTCGACATCGGCCAATCGCAGGGCAGGCAGGTCCCCGGTCATCACGGCTAGGTTCGCATCCGGGCAAACGAGCCGGGCCGCGGCGATGCCCTGCTCGATCGCGGCGTTTAGCCGGTCGTGCCCCGTGGTGTTGGCCACCGTTTCCGGCACGATCACCGCCCCGAGGGCAGCGAGGCGAATACCGAGGCGCCCGCTGCCGGTCACCACGAACACGCGGTCCACGGCGGATGCTGCGAGTAGCGCCGTCACCGTGTCGAGAGCGATCGTGTCGGCGAGCGCCGCCCGCTCCGGCATGTTCCCGAGCCGGCTCTTGGCGCCCGAGCTTCCTTTGACCGGCACCACGACGACCCAGCCGGCGGCCAACGAGTTAGCGGCCACTGAGTTAGCGGCCAACGAGTTAGCGGCCAACGACTTCAAGCCGAACGCCAATGGCATCATAGGTCGCTTTGGCACGAGCATCTCGGGTGGCGAGAACACAGTCATTCTCCTGTGCCGCGAGGGCCACTAATGCATCGTAGACAGCACCACCGGCAAGACCCAGGTCTGCGAGGACTGTCGGCAACCGACGTGCCGTTTCAGCGGACATCAGGACCGGTGTCACAAACCGCGTCGCCAAGAGTCGGGACGCCGATTCGGGGTCAAGCCGTGCGTCACCGGGCAACCGCGTGAGCACCGAATAGGTCTCAGCCAGCGCGTGCCCGGCAAGCGCCACCTCACGTCCCTGCCACCAGTCGACAACCGCTCGGTGCGCCCGGTGGCTCGTTACGAGCAGGGGAATCGCGACGCTGGTATCGAGTGCGACGAGCGTCTTCAACGGCGTCCGGCGTCGATCAGGCCAAAGACGATGTCATCGTCGATGGGAGTCGAGGACGCAGCCACCAGCACCCCGGCTTCGTCGACGAGTCGGGCTGTCCGTCCCGCTGGCAGAACCTGCAGGCCACTACCGTATTGAGAAATATCCACGGTTGATCCGGGGTGGAGTCCCAGTGCATCGCGCAGGGCCTTGGGGACCATGAGCCGGCCGACGGCATCGAGAGTTACTTCCATAGGGATTACGTTACCAGCGCTTTCCCTCTCTGGCGAGCACGCTCCAGGGACCACCCGGCGCGGTAGCCTCAAGGGTCGAGTAGATACATCCATCGACCCGACTACGTTCGTTGGAACGGCCCAGGAGGTCCCATGTCAGCGTCACTCACCGCACAGTCACTTACCGCACAGTCACCCACCACACAGTCACCCACCGCACAGGCTCGGGCGCTCCCCATGGCGGTTGTCACCTACCTTGAGCGCAGCGTCAGCGCCAAGCCAGCGTCAGCCCGCCAGACCTTCGTCGAAAACGCTGTCGTCGTGGATGACGGCAAGACGTACACCGGCGAAGCGGCCATCGCGGCCTGGCTGGCGGGCAGCGCCGCGGAGTTTGAGTACACGACGACGCTGCTGGGTACCGAGACAGACGAGTCAGCGACGACCGTCATCAATCGCATCGAGGGCAACTTTCCGGGCCGCAGCGTCGACCTGAGCTACCGCTTCGAACTCGAGCCCGAGACCGGCCTGATCCAGAACCTCACCATCTCGATCTAGGATTCTTCGCCTGCGAGGCGCGTCCGGCAGGTCCGGTTTCCAGCAGAGTGGATGGCGGGACCAATTGCTGCAGACACGCCCGGCTCCGGCTGGCGGACGGCACGGGTCGCGCTGCCATGTGCTGCGCCAGCACCTCGCTGTTGCTCGCGCGGCTGACAAGCCAGGCGCGCGAGCCGGTCACGACAGCGCCTGCAGGAAACGGCCGCGCACTGCCCGGCCCGCCCCGCGAAGCTCAGCTGGCCGAACCCGTCGCACCGCCGGCGGCGCGCCCGGCCGCGAAACCCTCCGCGTACCCTTCGGCGCGGGCCTCAGCCGTGCCGAGTCGAAACATGTCGGTGTCGCTCGGCCGTTGCAGCGCCCGCGCACCGGCGACATCCATTTCTCCGACCAGTCGACCGAGACCGCGGATCACAGCGACCGGGTTGCCGCTGGTCTTGCCTTGGACCAGGTCGGCGGCGCCGGCGATCTCGTCGGCGACCGCCGCGACGGTGACGTCGAGGCGGCGACCGGAGGCATCCGTTGTGCCGCGCAGGTCATCGAGTACCGCGAGCCCGGCCGCACCAATGGCAATGTCGGTCTGGCCTTCCCGCCACGGGCGTCCGGCGGTGTCGGTCACGAGCACGCCGAGCCGCAGTCCGGTGCGTTCGCGCAGGGCCGCGCAGATGGCACGCGCCGACTTATCCGGATCAACCGGCAGCAACAGCACCACCCCGTCGGGCGCATTGCTGGTGTCGACGCCGGCCGCCGCCATGACCAGGCCCTGCCGGTTCTCGACGATGCGGGTGAGGCCGCCGGGGTACGCCCGCGACGCCACGATGCGCACGGTCTCGTCGGTGATCGCTTGTTCCCGATCAGCGGCGCGGGCGAAACGTCCTTCGGCTTTGGAGACGATTTTGCTGGTCACGACCAGAATATCGCCGTCTATCAGGCGCGACTGTGCGGCCTCGGCGATCAGGTCGGCGAGGTCGTCGCCAGCCTGAATCTCGCCAAAACCACCAAGGGTGAACACCTTGAGGCCGAATAGCTCCATAGCGCCCACTTCAGCGGCCGCGGCGTCGGGCCGGGAATCGTACGTCATCTACCGAACGAGCTTCGGCAGAACGGATGCACCGAAGACGTCGATCCACTGCTTCTGATTGCGGCCCACGTTGTGCAGGTAGATGCGATCGAAGCCGAGGTCGACGAACTTCTGAATGTACTTGCGGTGTTCGTCGGGGTCGGCCGAGATGATCATGCGGCCCTCGAAATCTTCGGGGCGCACCAGCTTGGCCATCTGCTCGAACTCGAACGGTGAACGAATGTCCCCCTTCGGAAACTTCATGCCACCGTTCGGCCACTCGTGCAGCGCGTTGGTCATGGCCTCTTCGTCGGTTTCGGCCCAGCTCATGTGCAGCTGCAGCACCTTGGGCATCGCCGAAGGGTCCTTGCCGGCCTCGCGGGCACCGTCATCGAACTTGCCGAACAGCATTGAGATCTTCTCCAGCGGAGCGCCGACCGTGATGAGGCCATCGGCCAGGCGACCGGCGCGCTTAGCGGTGACCGGTCCGGCGGTGGCAACCAGAATCTCCGGAGCGATCTCGGGCATGGTCCATAACCGGGTTGACTCGAGCTTGAAGAACTGGCCGGAATGCTTGACGTCCTTACCGGCGATCGAGCCGGTGAACAGCTTCGAGATGATTTCGATGGCCTCGAACATGCGGTTGATGCGTTCGGGAGCTTCGGGCCAGTAGCCGCCGACGATGTGCTCGTTCAGGGCTTCACCCGAACCCAGGCCCAGCCAGTGCCGGCCGGGATACATCGAAGCAAGCGTTGCGGAGGCCTGGGCGACCATGGCCGGGTGCCAGCGAAAGGTCGGCGCGGTCACGCCGGGGCCGAAGTCACCCGTGGTGCGCTCGGCGATCGAGGCAAGCACGCTCCAGACGAAACTCGACTGGCCCTGGGCCGGAACCCACGGTTGAAAGTGGTCGGCCGCCATCACGCCGGTGAAGCCGTGCTCCTCGGCGTAGGCCGAAAGAGCGACCGCCTCGGCCGGTGCGAACTGCTCCAACATGGCCGCATAGCCAATCTGCAACTCCGTCATTGTGACCTTCCTGCGCATTGGTGACTGTACCTATCAACTGCGTACCCATTCAATCGCAACACGGCTCGGGCCGCATTCGATACCACGAGCAGCAGCATCCGCTTCGCGGCTTATAGGCTGGTGGCATGCGCATCGCCACCTGGAACGTCAACTCCGTTCGTGCCCGCTCCGGACGAATCGTCGACTGGATGGAACGCGAGGATATCGACGTTCTGGCCATGCAGGAGATCAAGTGCAAGCCCGAGCAGTTTCCCTCGCAGGTGTTCGAGGACGCAGGCTACGACCTCGCCATCCACGGTCTGAGCCAGTGGAATGGCGTTGCGTTTGCCAGCCGCGAGCCGATGACCGATGTCGTCACCAATTTTCCGAATATGCCCGGCTTCCTGAAGGGTGCGGTCGGTCCAGACCAGCCGCTCGAGGCGCGCGCGCTCGGCGTGACCGTGAACGACCTGCGCCTGTGGAGCTTGTACGTGCCGAACGGGCGCGCGCTCGGCGACCCGCACTACGACTACAAGCTGGCCTGGCTGAGGGCCCTCGAGACCCACGCGGCCGCGGAACTTAGCCAGCATCCGGCGCTCGCGCTGGCCATGATGGGCGACTGGAACGTCGCGCCGCGCGACGAAGATATGGGTGACCCGAGCTTCGTACTCGGCGTTTCTACTCACATTTCGGCGCTTGAGCGCGCGGCGTTCGACGCCTTCGAGCAGGCCGGCTTGACCGATGTCGTGCGGCCGATCGTGCCGGAAGGGTTCACCTTCTGGGACTACAAACAGCTGCGATTTCCGCGCAACGAGGGTATGCGCATCGACTTCATTCTCGGCTCGCCCGCCTTCGCCGATCTGGTAACGGATGCCAGCATCCACCGCAACGAGCGCAAGGGCGACGCCCCGAGTGACCACGTTCCAGTGCTCGTCGACCTCGACCTGGGCGGCGATGACGACGACCGCCCGATGATCTTCTAAGCCCTGCGCTGTTCTGCCGCACCGAGGGGTTGTCCCACCCACCTGCTGGGTCTAGCCTGCTGGGTCTAGCCTGCTGGGGGTCCGCAGGAAAACCAGCCCCCGGCAGCCTCCTTCACCGCCGTCTGTCCCAGCTTGACCTGTAGCGTGGATGCGACAGCGTCGTCAGACCCGGACGGCACCGTCGCCAGCACAACGCGCTCGGTCAGCCCGGCAAAACCGCCGGACGCCACCGTGTTCCCGACCAACGCTTCGATGATCTGCACCATCGATGATCTGCTCGTCGTGGCGCCTGTGGGCTGATATCAACACCAACGGCACCGGCAGCCGACCGTGAGGCCAGCGGCGGATGCCGTTGCAGCGCGCGGTCTGAGGCTGGTTAGACCGAAACCTTGTTGGGAGCCTGGTACTTCGGGTGCGCTTGTTCCGCAGCAAGGTCGAATTCGGCGTCGATTTCGGCGTTCGGCTTGAACGTAGCCAGGGAGACCACGACGGCCACGATCAGGCTGGCCGCAAAGCCCGGCACGATCTCATACAGGATGTCGCCCAGGGCCGAGTTGCCCCAGACGAACACGACGACAGCACCGGTGATCATGGAGGCTAGCGCCCCCCAGGTGGACAGCTTCTTCCAGTACAGCGAGAGGATGACCACTGGTCCGAAGGCGGCACCGAAGCCGGCCCAGGCGAAGCCGACCAGGTCGAGAATGGTCGAGTTCTGCTGCAGCGCGATCAGTGCGGCGATGACGGCCACGAGCAGCACGCCGCTACGGCCGAGCATGACCAGCTGCTTCGGCGAAGCCTTCTTGCCGACGATCTTGTAGAGGTCCTCAACTAACGCCGAGGATGACACGATCAGCTGCGAGGAAATGGTGCTCATAATTGCGGCGAGCACAGCGGCCAACACGAGGCCTGCAATGAAGGGGTGGAACAGGGTTTGCGAGAGGATCAGGAACACCGTCTCTGGGTTTGCGAGATCCAGGTCTGGGTTCTGCTGAAAGTACGCGATACCGATCAGGGCGGTCGCAACAGCACCCAGGGCGGTGGCGACCATCCAGCCGATGCCAATGCGACGACCGGCCTTAGCGTCCTGCGGGGTGCGCATGGCCATGAAACGCACGATAATGTGCGGCTGGCCAACATAACCGAGGCCCCAGGCAGCGGCCGAGATGACACCGAGCACGGATCCGCCGGCGGTGATGGACAGCAGGTCGGGATTGACTTCGCGGATGGAGTCGAGGGTCGCAACGACTCCGCCAGTGGCGTTCAGTGCTACGAGGGGAACGGCGATCAGCGCGATGAGCATGAGGATGCCCTGGGCAACGTCGGTGAGGGTGGCACCGAGAAAGCCACCGAACAGCGTGTAGAGCAGGGTGATGCCGCCCACGATCAACATGCCGGTGAGGAAGGTGGAGCCGAAGGACTCCTCGAAGAACACGCCACCGGCCACCATGCCGGAGGAGACGTAGAAGGTGAAGAACACCAAAATAATGAGGCCGGAGACCACGCGCAATAGCCGCGACGAGTCTTTCAGCCGGTTTTCGAAGAAGCTCGGGATGGTGATCGAGTTCTTTGACACGAAGGTGTAGGAGCGCAGCCGCGGGGCCACGTATTTCCAGTTCAGCCAGGCACCGATGGTAAGACCGATGGCGATCCAGGCCTCAACGAGACCGGACACGTAGATGGCTCCGGGGAGGCCCAGCAACAGCCAGCCGGACATGTCCGAAGCACCCGCACTCAGGGCCGCTGTGCCCGGTTTGAGTCCGCGACCGGCGAGCATATAGTCGTCAAGGTCTTTGGTCTGACGAAAGGCAAAGTAGCCGATGACGACCATGCCTGCGAGATATAAAACGATTGCGATGAGTTGAAATGTTTGATCCGTCAATGGGATTCCTTTGTTGGGATGCCCGACGTACTGGACGTGATTACTCGAGGTGCGAGCAAGCTCAAAGCTCTAGTCTCGCAGAAATATGGGCATTGCGCCATCTTTAACCGCCTATTCGCCCCCGTAACCGTTTGATAACGGAGGGCTTACCCCCTGTCCGAGGTCGGGCTGAGCGGGCCCACAATGACCGCAGGAGGCGCCCACCCCTTCCCGTCCCATCTCAAATTGGATACAGTATCCGAATGAGTGGAAACGATGGTTCGGCACCTGCGATTGGGCCGTTGGACGGCATTCGTGTTGCGGATTTTTCTCGCGTGCTCGCCGGGCCTTTTGCATCGATGATGCTGGCCGATTTCGGCGCCGACGTGATCAAGATCGAGCATCCGCTCGGCGATGACACTCGCGCCTGGGTGCCCCCGGTCGACCCGAACGGCATGGGCAGCTATTTCGCGAGCGTCAACCGCAATAAGCGCTCTGTGGTCTGCGATTTGCGCGCCGAGAACGCCCTGGCCGAAGCGCGTACCCTCGCGCTGAGTGCCGACGTCGTGATCGAAAACTTCCGTCCGGGCGTCATGGAACAGTACGGCCTCGATTACGCCAGTTTGACCGCGGAGCGCCCCGAGCTCGTCTACTGCTCGATCACCGGATTCGGCCGCGCTGGCGGCGCCGCCCTACCCGGCTACGACCTGCTCGTGCAGGCGGTCGGCGGGCTGATGAGCGTGACCGGCTCGGCCGCCGAAGAACCGAGCAAGGTCGGGGTCGCCCTCGTCGATGTACTGACCGGGCAGAACGCAGTCGTCGGCATTCTCGCCGCACTACGCGCGCGCGAGCAGACCGGTCTGGGTCAGCGCGTCGAAGTGAATCTGCTCTCCTCGCTGCTGGCTGGGCTGGTCAACCAGGCCTCGAGTACCCTCGCCACCGGGGTCGCCCCCAAACGCCTTGGCAACGCCCACCCGAGCATCGCGCCCTATGAAACGTTTCGAACTCTGGACGATCCGATCGCGATCGCGGTCGGCACCGATAAGCAGTTCAGGGCGCTCGTGCAGGTGCTCGACCACCCCGAGCTGGCAGTCGACCAACGGTTCGTTTGCAACGCCGACCGCCTCGCGCATCGCGCTGCGCTCAAGGAGCTTCTCGAAGCGCGCCTCGCCACCCGTCCGGCCACAGAATGGACCACGCTGCTGGCGACCGTGCGTGTGCCGGCCGGCAAGGTGAACTCGATCGCCGAGGCGCTCGAACTGGCCACTGAACTCGGCTTGGTCCCGGTCGTGCCGGTGACCGATTCGGACCGGTCGCGGGTGAGCCAGCAGATTGCCAATCCGATCAGCCTCTCCGCCACCCCCGCACAATACCGGCGCCCACCGCCACTACTCGGGGAACACAATGGGGCGACCTTTTTCTGACCATAAGCATCCGCTCTACTGAAAGAAGGCGACTCATGACTACCCTCAATGAAACCGATCTGACCGACGCCGCCGACCTCGTTGGCATCGATTCCCTGCTGTCCGAGACCGAGATCGCCCTGCGGGGCAAGGTGCGCGCCTTCGTCAACATGACCATCAAGCCCAACATCGCGCTCTGGTACGAAAATGCGATCTTTCCATTCGAGATCATTCCCCAGCTGGCCAGGCTCGGCCTGCTCGGCATGCACCTCACGGGCTACGGCTGCCCCGGGCGCAGCTCGGTCGAATACGGCCTCGCCGCGCTCGAACTCGAGGCCGGCGACTCTGGGCTGCGCACCTTCGTGAGCGTGCAGGGCTCGCTCGCGATGAGCGCGATCCACAAGCACGGCTCCGAGGAGCAGAAAAACGAGTGGCTGCCGCGCATGGCCGCCGGTTCGGTGATCGGTTGCTTCGGGCTGACCGAACCGACCGCTGGCTCCGACCCGGCCGGCATGACCACTTTCGCGCGCCGCGACGGCACCGACTGGGTTCTGAATGGCACCAAGCGCTGGATTGGCTTGGCCTCGGTCGCGCAGGTCGCCATCATCTGGGCCATGACGGATGATGGGATCCGCGGCTTCGTCGTGCCCACCGACACCCCCGGATTCGTCGCCACGCCGATCGAGCAAAAGCTCTCGATGCGGGCCTCGATTCAGTGCGAGATTGAACTGACCGAGCTGCGCCTGCCCGACTCGGCGATGCTGCCCAAGGCCCGCGGTCTGCGCGGCCCGTTCGAGTGCCTGAACGAGGCCCGCTACGGCATCGTCTGGGGCGTCATGGGTGCGGCCCGCGACAGCTACCTCACTGCGCTGGCCTTCTCGCAGGAGCGGATGCAGTTCGGCAAGCCGCTCGCCGGCTACCAACTGACCCAGCAGAAACTTGTCAACATGGCCCTCGAAATCAACAAGGGAACCCTGCTCGCACTGCAGCTCGGCCGGCTCAAGGACGCCGGGACGCTCGCACCGCACCAGATCTCGGTCGGCAAGCTCAACAACTGCCGCGAGGCCATTGCCATTTGCCGGGAGGCCCGCGCCATGCTCGGCGGCAACGGCATCACCCTGGACTATTCCCCGATGCGCCACGCCAACAACCTCGAGAGCGTGCGCACCTACGAGGGCACCGACGAGGTACACACCCTCATTCTCGGCCAGCACATCACCGGCATCGCCGCCTTCCGCTAGGGCCTCAACTGCTGAGCTTGGGCGATGCATAACGCCAGTATTCTCGGCTCTCCTGACGCAACCGTGGGTTAAACCCGGCCGGGGAGCACGTGTTTATGTCCGCCGAGGCTGAGCATCGCCAGAGCG